>JAKADJ010000116.1 GCA_021820645.1 Bacillota bacterium | reverse complement strand
GGCGTCGATAGACGAGAAGGCATGGGCTAAGGAACTCTCGATATGCACGCGGTAGGGAGACAACGGAACCTTGAGGGATAGATGAGATCGGGCTTCAGGGAGAATCTTTCCTGAGGGAGGGGGTGTTTGGTTGTCTTCGAGATACGAGTACTCAGGGCCAAATGACGAAGCCCTTCGTTGGGCTCTCGCGACTTCGTGGTCCATCTCGTCGCGAGTTTCGTAAATCGCCACCGCCTCGAAACCCATGTGGTTAACGAGGCCCGTGACGGCATGGGCCATGATATCAGGAATGTCCGTAAGCGTCGTAAGGGTCTGCGCTAACACCGCCAGCTCACTGAGCTGGCGGGCATAGTGTTGCTCATCGGAGAGCATCGCGGCTCGATCTACGGCGATGGCGACCTGAAACCCGATAGCGCGTAAGAGATTTAAGGCCTCAGGGGTGAAGACCTGGCTCCCGGGCGCTGCGACATTGAGTATGCCCAGCAGTTTAGTCTTGGTCCGCAAGGGGACCGAGGCATGAAACACCAAGTGGTTTTTGTCCCCCACGGCGTCCCGTAATCGACTGCAACGCACAATGTTAGCCGCCGTGTGCATGCGACCTTTCACCAACCGCTCTTGGCACTCGCACCAACTGCTCTTCAATGCCCTGGCATCATGGTCGAAAAGGGCAGGCGGAAGCCCACTGGCGCCGACTTCGACAAAGGATCCCCGCTGGGGGTCATAGCGGAAAGCCCAAGCCGTTTTGAGCCCCAACACCTCTCCTAATCTGGGTAAAATGGCGGCGGTAGCACTATTCACATCGGTGGCTTCGTTCAATGCCTCCGCGATATCTTTGAGTAACGTGATTTGTTGCGGTCCATCCAGTCCATGAAATTCGGGTGATTCGGGCATCTGCTAACTCCTCCGTTACTTCTGATGATAGCCGATATCCCAAATCATGGACAAATCAGGGAGAGGTCTCCAAATTCGTGCCACAAGTATCCGTGGGCGGCTGCTTCCTCATAAGCGCTGCGCACGAGATCTCGAGACGCGAAACTATAAAGGAGAGCTAAGTGACTCGTGAAGTTGTCATGAAGCCCGGTGATGAGTCCATCGACCAGGGCCGGCGGCTGATCCGGGGATAGGATTCGCGTCGTCCATCCGGACTGGGCGATGGGGTACCCGTTGTGGTCGAGAGCGGTTTCTAAGGCACGTACTACCGTCGTACCTACTGCAATAATCCGATGGGATTCTTTTTTGGCGTGAGCGATGCGTCGGGCAGTGAGCCTCGGGATTTGAAACCATTCGGGAAGAATGGGATGCTCCTCCCATTCACCGACTACCTCATGACTCGAAACCGTCGTATGCAAGGTAATGGGGGCAACTTCCACGCCACGCTCGCGTAATTGGGTCATAAGGGCCCCGGTAAAAGGGCGCGAAGCGGAGGGCATTTCTACGGATCCGGGGCGTGAGCCAAAGAGCGTCCGGTATTCCTCTAAGGGTGGCTCGGCGTCGAGATACTGATAGTGGATGACCCGGCCATGTTCCGCGCTGATGCGATACCAGTCATCGTCGCTCTCCACGATCCACAGTCGGCTGTGGGGATGAAAGTGTTGTCGAACCGTTCCTTGGGATATCGGAGAGTCGTGGTCGTCGACTACTGTGATGAGGTCGTCGAGGGAAAAATGCGACCAGTCGGGTTCCCCGGCACGGCTACGACGCTCGACTAAAAACCGGTTGGCAGACAGGCGGCCTGCGAGATGCAACACGAAATCTTGCCCTCGGGAACACGCCTTGACCCGACCCGGGATCATCTGAGAATCGTTAACCACCAACAGGTCGCCAGGGAGTACTTCTTCGACCAGATCCTGAAAGTGGCGATGCTGGACCAATGAGGACCCGGTGTGGATAACCAACAATTTGACCCCATCTCGAGTAGCCGGGGGCTTCGTCGCCACGCTAAATGGGAGGCTGAGATTGAGCTCACTGGCTTTCATTTTGCCATACCTCCAACCGTAGGGACTCGAGATTTTCTACCAGGCAGAGCCGAGATCCGGTGGGATAAGGGGTTTCACCGCGTTGAAAAGCCTCGAAGATGGGAAGTAAAGCGCGGGCCACCGAGGCCGGATTCCTGAGTGGGCCGGAGTCATCCGGGAGGGCATCCTGATGCATCTGGGTATCCATATCTCCGGGATCGACGGTATAAAACCTCAAGTGCGGCTCTTCATTGGCCACCGTTGCATAGGCCAAATCGAGGGCTGCCTTGGAAGCTCCGTAGGCGAGCCAACCGGGGTAGGCTCCCACTGCGGCGTCACTGGAGATGCCGATACTAACTCCTTGCGCGCGATCCAGTAATGGTAAGGCTAACTGCAAGAGGGACAGCGGCGCCATAAAATTGATTGCCATCACCTGCTGGAGGTTTTCAAGGGTCAGATGGCGAAGAGTGGGCAAAGGGAGATCGCCTAGGCTCGACGCATTATTTACCAAAACATGGAGGTTCTGGGCCCATTGATCGACACTCCGAAGAAATTCTCGTTGAAACGGTTGCGTCCCAATGTCTCCGGCCATCCCCATCAGGGCACCATGTTCCTGGTGCTGGGTAATCATTTGTTGAACGTTACGTTGGGACCTTCCACAGATCGCGACGGCGAAATCTTGTCGTAGTAAGTGATGTGTGAGTTGGGATCCCAAGCCGCGGGTTCCCCCGGTCAACACCACCACGGTTTTGCCATCGGGGGACTCTGAAGTTTGCCACATCGGATAGTGATTCATCGATCCACGCCCTTTCGCATTGATTGAGGATAACACCAGTCTATGACAAGGGATGCCGTGAACCATCGGACTCAGGGTCAATGGGCTCTAGGCCTTTAGGCGTAGAGACAACTACATTATCGGATTTCATAATTTGGTACACTTGATTGAGGGGACGTGACACGCGTGGTTCAGTTATCTAATGAATCCGCGCGGATCTTAAGATCATTGGACTATTGGGATTTCGGGTCTTGACCCCAACATCTTTGGAAATTACCCATATTGCGGTGCTTCGGCAACATCGGCACCAACATCTGGGGACTCAGATGATTGGGGTGTTAACCCTGATACACAGAGGTCTAGAATTTATCGCATATACGGATGATGATGCGGTAGGATTTTACCGAAAGATGGGGTTTCACGTGGAATCCCTGGGAGAGGTGTACCCGGGACGGCTCCGTTACCGGTGTATCCGGTATCCATGGTGTTCGACCTCTATCGAGACGAGGAGTGAGGTGCGACCATGAAACTGCTCATTTTAGGGGGTACACAATTTTTGGGCAGGCATTTGGTGGAACAAGCCCTAAGCGGAGGTCATGAGGTGACCCTCTTTAACCGAGGCCAGACCGCGCCCGACCTTTTTGACGTAAAGACCCTTATAGGTAATCGTGATGGTGATTTAGGAGCGCTTGAGACGTGGGATGGCGATGCCGTAATCGATACGTCTGGATACGTGCCTCGGGTAGTGAGAGAGTCGGTGTCGCGTTTGAAATCTCGGGCCTCCCACTATACCTTTGTTTCTAGTATTTCGGTGTACGACGATTTTACTCGATCGGAAATGACCGAAGACTCTTCGCGGGCGAGGCCCAAGGATCCCAAAGCCGAAAATGTCACCGAAGACTATGGGGGACTCAAAGCCGCTTGTGAAGATGTCGTGATGGAGGAATTTGGGGTACGGGCCCTAGTGGTGCGGCCCGGTCTTTTGGTCGGGCCTTATGATCCGACCGACCGTTTCACGTATTGGGTTCGACGCTGGACCCAGCGTAGGCCGGTGCTGGTGCCCGGTCATCCCGACGCTCGCATTCAGTGGATCGACGTGCGCGATGTGGCGCGGTGGATTCTCACACAAGTAGTGTCCCGAGTGACGGGAATTTACAATCTGACCGGGATTCCGGGAACAATGGGTGGTCTGATGGGCGTCTTAGAGACCGAGACCGGCGGTGGGCCAGCGCTTTGGGTACGCGAGGACTTTTTATTAGATCGTGGGGTGCGAGAATGGTCGGATTTACCACTCTGGATCGCAGTGCAAACGAATTGGCCGGGATTTATGGGCGTGAATATTGACCGCGCCTTGGCTCGTGGACTCACGCTCAGGCCCTGGGCAGACACCGTGTGTGATACCCTAGAGTGGGATCGTGTTCGAGGGACACCGCCGTTAAAGAGTGGTCTCACTGACGCGCGCGAAAGAGAATTGTTAGCAGCATGGAATAGTCAGAAACACACCAATTAGGGATGAGGAGGAACGGGACATGCTGAATCGGTTAGTGGTTGCGGTCGATGGAACACCGGCAAGTTGGCAAGCTTTGGCATTGGCCAGGCGGCTCTCTGGACCTGAAGGCGTCTTAGCGGTGGCCGACGTCAAGGATCTGATGGCCATGTATCAAGCAACGGCCACGTCGAACTATACGATGTCGACAGGCCTCGATGTCACGCAATATGTGTCGGAATGGGACAAGCACGCCGAGGAGGTTAAGGAAGAAGTAGCCAAACGGCTTAGTGATTTTGAGGGGCAGTATGAATGGCATGTGGTGGAGGCGGATGACCAGCAAGGGGGCCCGGCTGCTGCGTTAAGTGCTTTTGCGGAGCAATGGCACGCGGAAGGCATTGTGGTGGGGCGGCATCAGGGATCCACCCTACTCGAAGGCGTCTTCGGGAGTTTTCCCCGATGGCTGGTGACCCATAGTGCGCTTCCGATTATTGTCGTACCGCTCAATACTTAGAACGGTGGCGTCGATATCGGTCGGCACCCCATAACGGAAGAGGTCGACCAGCATCGGCGATGAGGATCGCAGGACGGGTCTTGCGTCGACCGACTGCGTGCAGGATGATAGAGAAAAGTCGGTGCCATGGAGGAATATTATGGGGTATATCGGTAAACGAATGACTCGCGTCGAGGATGAACGACTGGTCACCGGGCAAGGGCGTTATGTGAGTGATATTGAGCTTCCCGGAACGGTACATATGGCCATTGTTCGCAGTCTTTACGCGCACGCGGAAATTACGCGTCTGGATCTCAACCAAGCTCAACAATTGCCCGGTGTAGTAGGAGTCTTTGGGCCTAAGGAATTGGCAGCAATTATGAAACCTTTACCCCTTGGGACGCCAGATCCTCGACTGGATGCGATTACTCCGATGCCGCTGGCTGGCGATCGAGTCCACTACGTGGGTGAGCCTGTTGCGGTCGTCGTGGCATGTGATCGCTACGTGGCCGAGGATGCGGCGGCGTTAGTTTCAGTGGGGTATCGTGCGTTGGATGCGTTAACGGATCCCCGGCTTGCGGCGACTGCCCCGCCCTTGCATCCGGGTCATCCCAGCAATGAAGTGGCTACGGTCGAGTATCGAGTAGGCCAGGGGGAGGAAGCGTTTAGGGATGCCGACGTGGTGGTCGACGTGGACTTGCGATTGGACCGGGTAGTGGCACATCCCATGGAACCGCGCGGGGTGGTGGCTCATTATGACGCCAAGACGGAGGAGCTACTCATCTTTGCAGGAACCCAGGGCGTGCATGGTTACCGTCGAGCCATTGCGTCGATGTTGGACCTCAATGAAGACCACGTGCGCGTGATAGCACCGGATACAGGCGGAGGATTCGGGGTGAAAAACCGAATCTATCCAGAAGATGTGCTGGCCGCGTACTTATCCTGCCAACTGTCGGTACCCGTTAAATGGCAGGGCGATCGCAGTGAGGAATTTATTAGTACGAATCAGGAGCGCGACCAATGGCATCACGCTCGGATTGGGGTCAAAAAGAACGGCCAAATTGTTGCGGTCAGTGATGAATTTTTCCAAGACCAAGGAGCCTACACACCAGCTGGAATCATCGTGGCAGACACCACGGCGATCTGTATTCCCGGTCCCTATCGGGTGCCGAACTTCGCGGTGACGGGTCATGTGGTGTTGACGAATAAGGTGCCGGTGGGTCCATATCGAGGAGCGGGCCGGCCGCAAGGGACCTTTGTGATGGAACGTCTTTTGGATCATGTGGCAGACACTTTGGGGATGGACCGCTTGGAGATTCGTCGCATCAACCTGATTAAACCGGAAGAGTTACCCTATCAGAATGGGTTACCGGGACGGGGCGGACCGATGACGATCCCTTATGGAGAATTTCAAAATACGATGGATCAGGTGGCCACGGCGATCAATTATGACCATTATTCCCACCCCCACGATACTAGGGGCCCTTGGAAGCTCGGAGTTGGGATAGCCAACTATCTAGAAATGTCAGGCGGCGCGGGATTTGAGGGGGCTCGTATGCGGCTCTTAGACGATGGTCGAGTCGAGGTGGCTACCGGTGCCTCGAGCCAGGGGCAAGGCCATTTGACGTCCTTTGCACAAGTGGCGGCTGACAGACTGCAATTGCCCTTCGAGCAAATCGTGGTGGTCGAAGGAGATACCAGCGCTATCCATCGGGGAATCGGAACGTTTGGGAGCCGCAGCATGATGATGGTCGGTAATGCTACGCGGATGGCGGCGCAGGGGTTTCGCACCAAGCTCTTAGAATTCGCGGCGGAAATGTTTGAAGCCTCGATGGATGACCTCCATTGGGAGAATGGCACCATTACGGTTAAAGGGGTGCCGAGTCGGACCATAAGCCTGGCAGACATCGCAACGCGGGCCGCTCAGGAAGACCGAGCCCTGGTGTATGAGGCATTTTATGACGCCACGGGGCCGGCTTTCGGGATGGGGACTCATGCCGTAGTGGTGGCAGTGCACCAGAAGACTTTTGCTATAGAGATTCGCGAGTACCAGATTTGCCATGATGGGGGGGTTGTGGTGAACCCGCTCTTGGCCGATGGACAGACCATCGGCGGCACGGTGCAAGGCTTGGGGACCGCGCTGTTCGAAGGACTGGTGTTTGACGCAACCGGGCAGCCTCTCAACGCGACATTCTTAGATTACTTGTTGCCGGCTGCGGGAGAAATGCCGGATTTTCTCATCTCCGAGCGAGAATACCCAGAGCCAACCAATCCGGAGGGGTTCAAAGGCATTGCCGAAGGAGGCATAATGCCTCCTATGGCAGCGATTT
>JAKADJ010000115.1 GCA_021820645.1 Bacillota bacterium | reverse complement strand
GAACCATCCATCGATGCCGAAGTCCCTTCGCGGTAATCCCCGACACGAAACTTAAGATATTAACCAAAAACCAGAGTGGATTGTATTGTCGTGGTGGATTCCCCACCATGTAGTCGATCACCACACCGAGCAAAATCCACGCTACTAGTCCTAACCCTGACCAGGCGGCCCATAACGCTACGGTTGACATGAATACGCGACACCTTCCCCACTGTTCCTGGCCTGATATATCGGTAACCCGCAACGACGTCGCACGACGGTTTCGCTATGGACCTCATTATAGAAGATTCGTAACGAAAAAGTCATAAAAAAAGAGCCCGCAGCATCACGACTCTTTTTTTACGCTAATCTATTTGCCGATACTCCACACGTAGGCGCCCGCATCTGCGGCTTGCGAGGGACTGAGAGACCCTGGCTTGGTAGCGGGCATATTGTGAGCAATGAATGTCACCAACGACGCTTGCGTCTTGAATTGGGTCGCCACGGCCGAAGGCCTTGCTAACCGAGGGCCAGAGCTCGTACCCATTCCGCCTTTGCCATGACAAACTTCGCAAGTTGAAGCGTAAAGCTTCGCCCCGGCGGCTATGTTACCCATCGGCGAGGGACTCTTTTTGGCACCGGAGCTCTTCGAAGTCGGCGGGGCTTTCCCTCCACCCGTAGTCTTGGTTACGGTCTTTTGTGTCGACTTCAAGGTTTTGACGGCTTTTTTGTCGACCTTCTTACCAGCATGTTTGACATCAGAAACCGCCTTTTTAGCACCATGTTTCACGGTGTGAGACGGACCCGCAGCCATGCCGCATCCGACTAGGATGGGGAAAGCGATGACCGCCAGAGTCAGTTGTCTTAATGCGATACGGCCCATAGAGTGACCTCCTCGTACAGTACCTGGCTAATCTCCATGATGGACAAAACGGGATCACAGTGGTTATCGTGCCTAGCGGACCAAATATTATGCAGAGTGGACGGCTTCTGTGAATACGCCATGCCGAACGAGGAAGGCTCTCCAAACGACTTCTCCCTGGACTGAACGCCGCGGCATCCGCCGTCCTGCACTTTGATGAAGTTTGCATGGCAGGGGTATAATGGGATCAGATCCGCACTGCGGGTCAGACATCATTCATCAGGAGAACACCCTCCCCGATGAAAAAACGGAGTCAAGGAGCGTCCTCGTAATGCCAGAACCGTCATCACTACATCCCGGATTAGACCACGATCTGATTGCTCGAATTAACCAACACTATATCCATGAAGGCCCTCTCTACGGGAGTCTCCCGCAATCCGAGGTCAACGCGGACGAACGGCGTGAGTTGATTCGAGTCGGGTGGATTGCACAAAACTATATCGACCAGCCGGTGATGGAGCCGCCTCAACATATCTTTGACTGGGCCGCTGGACGGATCACCTTTCGAGACAATATTCTCCATTTGGTGGCTCATCGCTTCCCTAACGCGCCCTTACTAGGAACTCAACAAGCGATTCTTGAAGAACTCATCGACTCTGCTTGGGAACAGCAAGTCGATGACCTTCGCGTGGTGCTTCACTCGTGGGCCTTTGCGTCGGCCTGGGCCAAGTCCTCTGATGAGGAGGTCGATCTGCAAGGACGCCAAAGTTTTTCGTTTTATACCGACCAAATGCAAAAAACGGCCCAAGCAGCATTTCGCGCAACCGTGGCCGCACCCGCCCCAGACCATGAATTTTGGGAATTGGTCAAGGCGCTGGAGCAACCGACAGATAACAAGCCATAAGGATCTCGTCCGCCCATGACCCATTAAGAAGAAACTGATTCTTGCGGCGCCCCTCCTCCTCATAACCGAGCCGGGTGTAGAGTCGAATGGCTGCCTGATTGGATGAAAACACCGACAGGCAGATTTTCTGAATCGCGAGTTGCCGCGCCCAATCATGGCCCGCGAGCAGCAGTCCTTCTCCAAGTCCACGGCCCCGGCCTTCCGGAGCCAGCGCCATTCCAAAATTTGCCGTATGCCGATTCTTTTGAAAAATGCCGCGGACCATCTCCAAAGTCCCCACGATGCGTGAGCCTTGTTCCGCGACCAAGATTAAATGAATCTCGGGGTCCCGACGGACCAGCACTTGAGCTTGTTGCTCTGCGCTCATATAGTGGCCCTCGTTGGCAATATAGATGCCTTCTTGGCCTACCTTGGTCAAAATTTCAACGATAAAGGGCGCGTCTTCGGGCACCGCGTCGCGTATGCGATACACGTTGCCGTTGCGGTCCGATTGTTCGAGGAGCGCCATGGGCTATTACCATCCTTGTTCGGGCGTCGTTTTGGTCACCCTGTACCCATTCGCCATATTCCCTCAAATTTCCTCTCATGCGCCGCGCATTCGGCCGCGTCCGTCGCACGGACGGATCCTGTTGTTGCACATATTGAACCTGGTGAATCGGCACCATGAGACAAATCGGTCGCGAGGCCGGATCGATCCGGCCCCAAAACTGCAGCATGCGGTCCTCCCAGCGGAGGTGCGTCGCCCAATAGACATGGCGTGCGGTCACGATTTTATATGTCGTCTTCATGACCCCTATAGTGCCCTAAGCTCAACATATTTATCGAGATCGCGTCAAGGCCAGAAGAAATTTGGCGGCGACCCGGCCCATGGCCACTTGGTCCACCAAAAAGGTGTCATGCCCCCACGGCCCACTCAAATTTTCGTAGTGCACCGGGACTCCCAAGGACCGCATCCATTCGGTCTGTTGTTGGATTTCCTTCCAGGGATACAGCACGTCGCTCAAAATTCCCAGCATCCACACCGGGATATGATGAAGATTGCGGATGTGATCCTCTTCAAGGCTAAACCGGTCCATCGCGTCCGTCAGTCGCAAATAGGTATTGGCATCAAACCGGCGGACCAGTTTTTGGCCTTGATAACGCAGATACGATGCGACCTGAAACTCCTCGTGATCCGGGGACTGATAATGGCGTCCAAATTTTTGTTGCATCGATTCGGGACTCTGATACGAAATCATGTCCGCCATCCGGGCCACTGCCAATCCTGAAGAAGGCCCCTCGTCATTCAGATAGTAGTGTCCGTCGGCAAACCTGGGATCTGCGGCAATGGCCGCCCGTCCCACGGTATGAAACGCAATGGCCCAGGGAGAATGGGTCGTCGGCGCACCCACTGCAAGGACGCCTCTCACCATTTCTGGGTAACACGCAGCATAGGCCAAGGCCATCATGCCGCCCATCGACCCCCCTACCAAAACATAGGGTTTCTTGAGATTTAGGGCCTCGAGCAACCGATGTTGCGCGCGAGCCATATCAAAGAGAGTAAGCCTAGGAAAATCCGCGCCATACGGCGTGCCGTCCTGACTGCGAGAACTCGGTCCCGTGGACCCCATGGCCCCCCCTAGCACATTGCTCGCCACGACGTGATACTGGTGCAGATCAATGCCTTTCCCGAACCCTACGACACCATCCCACCATCCGGCCTGATCTTGATAGGTATGTCGAGACACATGGCTATCACCCGTCAGAGCATGAAAAATCACGACAGTGGGATGGCTGGCTTGCCCCCACTCTTCGTACGCCATCAGCATGTCGGGTAAGGTCCGGCCTGAATCGAGGGCAAACGGTTCCGTCCATGCATGGAACTGGAGTCGAGGTCCCGGAAACCCTTGTTGTTGTTGCCATGGCCAGACCGCATACGGATACTTGGTGAGTTTCATTTCTCTATGCTAGCACAATCACCGCCACGCTTTGCATTTCGTCAAGGAATTGATGCAATTCCTACTATCCGGTCATGGATTTTCTCCCCGATGTACCATCCCGTGTCGACCGTTGATCAATCCTGTGACCAAAAATTCGTAGCGGGTTCCCGCCAATTCCCGTCAGTGCCTTGACACCCAGCACTTTAGTGCATTAAACTACATTTTAAATTTATCGTGTCATATAACGATGAGAGGGTATATAGCCTTCAGGCTCCCTACTAGCGAGCGGCACCCGGTGAAAGGTCGCGCGAGCCTATTGCTTTCCCAGCCCTTGAGTTCCCTAATCCGGCGGACGCCTTCCGTTACGCGAGGCAACGAGTGATAGAGGAAGTTCCCTCTATAACTAAGGTGGTACCACGTCATCCCGATGCGTCCTTAGGCGCACGGGAACTTTTTATGTTCCACTTAAGGAGGCTACCCATCGTGAAACCAATGAACCTCGTGATTATCGGATCCGGCAACCTGGCCCATGCATTGGGAAGCCGATGGCTTCATTCGGAACGCATCGCGACCTTGAGCATTCTGGCTCGATCCCAAAAGTTCTTGTCCCAAAACTGGGATGCGGACTTACAAAGTCGAGTTACGTACGATCCGAAAATTCTTAGCACGGCGCATCTGATTGTGTTAGCCGTCAAGCCTAAAGATGCCAGCACGGCACTGCATCAAGTGGCAGAGCACGCAAGCGATTCTGCCGTGGTTCTTTCCGTCATTGCGGGGATCTCCATTGCGCAGATGCGATCCGTGCTACCTAAATCTGGAATTATTCGGACCATGCCCAACATTTGCTCCGAAATCGGCCGCTCGGTAACCGGGTATAGCGTAAATGGCGTCCTGCCCGTAGATCGAGAATATGCTTGCCAAGTGCTCGGCGAATTAGGGGATGCCGTCGAAACCCCAGAATCATGGCTCGATCCCATGACAGCGCTCTTTGGTAGCGGTCCCGCCTACGTGTTGGAGTTCATAGGCAACATTATCAACACAGCCGTCACGCTCGGGCTTGACAGCGATATCGCTCGCCAACTAGCGCTCCGCATGGTAGTCGGCACCAGTGAATTGGCTTTAACCGAACCCGCTCTCGCCTTAGGCGACCTTCAGAGCCGGGTGGTTTCGCCCGGGGGCACCACCGAGGCGATGCTCCATGTACTCCACACCTCGCGCTGGCCAGACATCATGGAATCTGCTTTAAAGGCTGCCGGGAGTCGAGCCGTCCAACTGGGTCGCGAGGCAGCCGCCGCTGTCAAACCACAATGAGTTAGGTGCGTGCCACGAGAGCCACAGCGAGCGCTCCCACCAATCCGCTATCTTGCCCGAGACCCGCTAACACGATTTCGGTGGTGCGATAAAGAGCCGGCATGCTATATTCTTGCGTGCGTTGCTGAATAAGCGGCAACAGCATATCCCCATTCGCCATCACGCCGCCTCCTAATACGATGCGCTCGGGATTCAGGAGGTTGACCAAAAACGAGAGTCCTTGTCCGAGATAGCGGGTCATGTCCTGGATTATCGCTTGACATACCGCATCGCCTGCCTCGACTCCTAAAAACACCGTCGGTGCGTCGATTCCATCCTGCCGTTGGAGATATGGGCTTTCGTTACGTCGTTCGTGAGCAATGCGAGCCAGCGCCGTGCCAGATGCTAACGTCTCGAGACAACCGCGTTGCCCACAATGGCAAACGGGCCCATCCGGAATCAAGACGATGTGCCCGAGTTCACCAGCATTGCCGCGCCCTCCGCTATAGAGCTGGCTATTCACGATAATGCCAGAGCCCACCCCGGTCGAGACGGTCACATAGGCCATGTGTGAGGTCCCCCGGCCTGCGCCAAACATCCACTCGCCCATTCCCGCTGCAGTCGCATCGTTTTCCACGCGGCACGGGATTCCCAAGCGGGTTTGGAGGCCCGAAGCCAAATTAATACCTTCCCATCCCGGGAGATTCGCCGTCTTCAATAGGGTTCCGCGATCCAACGGTCCGGGCGATCCAATCCCGACCGCTGCCACATCCGCAAGGCGAATTTGGGGGCCGGACCCACCGTTCTGGGTACAAAGAGACTTCACGGCTTCCGCAATCCGGTCTAACCCGTCTTCGCCGCGTGGCACCTCGTCGGTCGGAAATCTCATTTCGCACAGAATCGCACCCTCCGTGTTTCCAATCCCTACCGCAATTTTGGTGCCTCCGATATCCACGCCAGCAAAATACGCCACGTTCCATGCCCTCCCCACGGTTTTCTCATCGGCTTCTATAATGGGCGAAGTTGCCATTTGATACAAGGACGTCTACAATTTGGGATAGAACATACGAGTATAGGGCGCTCGTAAATACACACAGTACTTTCGAACCTTTTAAAGCTAGCCTAAATCCCCCCATAAAGGAGACAACGCATGGACCAAACAAATTTGGATCTCTTGTCGGTTACGACTATCCGCACCCTCGCGATGGATGCGGTCGAAAAGGCCCAATCAGGTCACCCGGGTCTCCCGATGGGCGCAGCGCCCATGGCCTACACTCTCTGGACACGATATTTGCACCATAATCCACAAAACCCCCATTGGGCCAACCGGGATCGATTTATCCTATCGGCGGGTCATGGTTCGATGCTCCTATACGGGTTACTGTATCTCACCGGCTACGACCTGAGTTTGGATGACATTAAGCACTTTCGACAATTCGGCTCTAAAACTCCGGGACACCCAGAGTATGGACACACCGCAGGCGTCGAAACTACTACCGGGCCTTTAGGTCAGGGCTTCGCCACCGGTGTTGGAATGGCCATTGCAGAACGTTTCTTACGAGCCCGCTACAATCGCCCCGACTTTCCCATTATCGACCACTACACCTATGCCTTGGTGTCAGACGGAGACCTCATGGAAGGCATTAGCGCCGAAGCCGCCTCGTTAGCAGGACATCTGGGTCTCGGTAAACTCATCTATCTATATGACGACAACCACATATCTATTGAAGGCAATACCGACATCGCCTTCACGGAAGACGTTTTGGCGCGTTTTACTGCGTACGGCTGGCACACCCAGCGTGTCACGGACGGCAATGACCTAGGGGCCATCACAGACGCTATTAAAAAAGCGCAAGCCGAAACGTCACGACCGAGCCTCATCGCGGTCCGTACCCACATTGGTTATGGCAGTCCTCACAAGCAAGACTCTCCAAAAGCTCACGGCTCTCCGCTAGGCGCTGAAGAAATCCGCTTAACCAAAAAGGCCTACGGATGGCCTGAAGATCAGTCGTTTTATGTTCCCGACACCGTATTAAGTCACATGCGCCAAGCCGTGGCCAACGGCAATGAATGGGAAGCCGAGTGGAACCATCTCTATGAAAAATGGGCGGATGCCTATCCCGAATTAGCCCGTGAATTCGATCAG
>JAKADJ010000114.1 GCA_021820645.1 Bacillota bacterium | reverse complement strand
AGATATCTCCATTGAGGAATTCACCTTTGACGAGGTGGACCTAATGATTCAATCGGGGTCTCTGCCCCACTTATTTACCGTGACCACCTATTACCTGGCGAAAGACTGGTTGGCGCGTCATCCTGCACCGACACCGGAAAGTTTCCCAAGGGATTAGTAGGCCCTCTCGCATTGTCGAGACAACACCTCAACTCTTCCAAGTTAACGTATGGAAGCGGGAGTACCCGGTCACTTCTCGCTTCCTGAGGCGGTGTAGAGCCGGTTATACAGCTCGGCTCCCACGCGGTCTAAGGCACAAATTACACTTGACTCGTGCATCGCTCCTAAGACCCCCGCGGCGGTTGTTCAAGTCTATTGGTCTTTGCTAAAGAGTGCGCCAATCGACCCACATCGCCCGTGGATTAAGTTCGTAATGCCCCTGGTCGCGGTACAGGAAGTGGTTGATAATGAACTCCCGGCGGATGGTACAATAGTCCTCATGAAATCGAAGGATGTGCGCGTTAATCTCTTTTTCCGTATACGTCTGACCCACCGCTAACCCGTCTAGCAAGCGTTCGAAGACAATCAGCTTACGCTTTCTCTGGGCCGGAATTTGTTGTAACTTCCCCTCGTTGGTGAAAAAGTTATTCAGCACCGCCTGCTGAAAATGCTCGTCGTCGTGTGTCATGCTCTCCTCCCGAGAATCTGCCTCAAACAAGGACTCCCATAAGGCCTTAGAATTTTGTGCAAAGAAATAGGGATCCAGCTCGAAGTAGATGGTATTTTTGTCTCGCGTTTCTTTGACGATCGCCACGTGGCGTAACTTTGCCATATGATGCGTAACCGTGGGCGCTGACACTCCCAATTTCTCCGCAATGGCTTGCCCGTGTAAGGGTCCGTTCTTGAGCAAGAAAAGAATACGAATTCGGGTAGGATCCGCCAGCGCCTTATGAAAAGCCACCAACTTATCTAACTGCAGTCAAGCCACCCCCCATCCATGGTATTTAAACAACAATCTAATTAGTATTATGTCTAATCTCTACACGCCTGTCAATGCTGGGCCTCACTAGAACTCTTGGCTCACAGCTGCGGGACTGACTAACACCAATCGATGTCTAGTGGAGCATCGCCATAAAACAGCCGTTGGTCATGGCAAGCATGATGTTCTCACCCGGCTCCGTCCATTATGGATGGAAAAACCACCGCTCATCCCAGCATATCGAGATGGTGACGAAAATTTGCCTCATTGTCCGCCAGGCGATCTAAGGTGTCAGCAAAGGTTTCATCGTTGGCCACTAATAACGTTTGACAGAGTCCTACTCCTTTCAGATAAGGCGTCTAAGCGCCGCCCACGCATACAAACAATGTACTCGTTAGAGATCCTACAGGCATAGCGTGCGGTGCTGTCATGGGTTCAACCCGGCATGGGATCACTGAAATGGTTCATCCGATACCGACCTCGTAGAGTTGCCAGCCCCCTACTGCGATCAACCGAAGCTCCGCAAACCATCCAACATCATGCTACATTAGCCGGGTCGACAAACTTGGTGCCATAAGGTGCTGCTAACCAAAATTCTGCCACTCTAAGGCACAGAAAGGCCCTACACTTTCGTACGCGGGCCCCGCTGGCACAACAGGGCTGAGATCGGGTAGCCGACCTTCCTGTTCCTAGGACACGGTCTCTTGCTCGTCGAATCTCCTTTGACGCACTACGCGTAAGGATAAGGGAAGAAGTGCCATCACCATAAAAATTAAACCGGCCGAGGTCTCCACGGGATGAACTCCCCAGCGATTGGCTAGGGGGAGAGCGAGAATTTCGCCGAGCGGGATCATGACGTAGGCACCAAAGTCATCAAAGGCCATGACTCGTGAGATCTTGTCGCGAGGTACGCCTTGTTGTAACGCCGTATCCCAAGCCACGGTGGAGATAGTGGATCCAATGCCCGCTACTAACGCCGCCACCATAAGATACGGCAAGGCAGCGCCCTGTCCTAGCAGGACCATGGGTAGCCCAATGACGGCCGCAGCCAGCATACTGTCCCGCACAGGCCGTGATAGGGATAGGCGAAGCATCATTACGCTAGCGACCAGGAGCCCTACGGCCCGGACGCTGAGCGTGAACCCCCATCCTGTGACTCCAAACGAGTGCTTGGCAATCACCGGTCCCAGCACTTGCCACGCCCCCATCTGCACCGCATTCATGACACCCCAGGCCCCAGAAACCGACCAGATCCAGCGTCGGGATCGAAAATATACCCAACCTTGTTTCATTTGGATCAGTAGGGAATCGGTAGTTGCCGCGGCATATGCCGGGATCTTCACCCGAGCCATACATAATGCCGCTAAGAAAAAACTCGCCGCATCGAGCGCAATGCCCCAGCCCCCACCGAGGGTGGCCACCAAGATCCCCGCCACCGCAGGGCCGACCACCTTGGCCGCACTTCGCGATGCGTTCAGGAGGGAGTTTGCTTCCTTAATCTCGTCGCGTGCAACCAATTCGGGCACGATGCCACGAGTGGCAGGGGCCGTAAAAGCCCCTAATATGCCATTGGCCACGGCCAAAGGAAAGATCCAGTAAGGATTCCGCCCGGTCAGCACTACTAAGGCAATACCCGCCTGGGTAAATCCCGACCCAACATTCGCTAATTGGATGAGCCGATCGCGGCGGTAACGGTCTGCCACACTGCCTCCGATCAGGAGCATGAGAACGTTAGGCAAGAGTTCCGCGGCCAAGATGTAGCCGAGTAGTTGCTGCCCATCGGGCACCGCCAGCACCGCAAACGCCAACGCGACGGGTGTCATGGCGCTGCCAAACAGCGAAATGGTGCGGGCTAAATAGAACCACCGGAACCGGCTTTGAGCCAATGCTCCAGTTGTAAACCGTGTGAACGCCACTGATATCTCATCCTCTCCATGATGGGTTCTCCGCCGGTTTGCCCATCATAAAGAAGTTCTATAAAAAATTATAGACTTATAGTTTTTCTCGATTTACACTAAGAATATCGAAACGTGGTGCACGTTCCTGTTTATTTTCTAGAACCCATTCCGCAATATTTTTCTGCGCAGTATGCTCTCCAACCATGGGGGGCTTTTTAGTTTAGCCTCCCACACCGCCCGGATCTCACTGGATTGGTCGTGAGCCAGCGTAGTAAGCTACCAGGCCGTGACTATTGGCGTCAAAACAGCTGGCTCGATTTGACCGCCGCCCAACAAGAAGACCGTTGGAAGCAAAGCCTAGAACAACTAGAGAAGGATCCGGGTCCACAAAGTGCGCCATTCTAAATGGTGCGCCCTGCCGTGCCTGATAGGCCCGGCGGTAGGAGAGTTCCCCCGTAACCGTTTCGGGTGGAATCCGCTCATTTACGAACGTCGCGCATCATACTCGTCTTTCAATATACTCATGATAATGGAATCAAAATACTGATGGTCGTAATACCAATTCTGGCGCTTTACGCCTTCTTTTATGAATCCCACCTTTTCGTAAACGTGGATGGCACGCGGATTAATCGTGTAAACATCTAGTTCGATTCGGCGCAGATTTCGCATGCCAAATCCGTATCCTAAGATAAGTTCGGTAGCATCCGTGCCATAACCATTTCCGGTATAGGGCCCACCAATAAAGATGCGAAAATTAGCGCTCCGATTGCGCCCATCGATCTCGTTTAGAACGACTTCCCCCACCAGATCGTCATCTTGATGCCGAACCACAGCAAAACTTGCCCGCGATGGATCGCCACTCTGGCGTTCAATATACGCCTCAATCTCCGTGCGGGTAAAAGCCTGTGGCGTACCAGTCAGTCGACGAGCTTGCACATCGTTATTTATAGTCGTATAAAGCCAATCGGCGTCACCTAGTTCCCATGGTCTCAGATACACCAAGCGGCCTTCCAGATATTTAATCGGTTTACTCACGATTGACAATCCTCCCTCACTGCCTTCCCCAAAAAGGCTCCTAAGACGCCTCCTATTCATCCGATTTTAGCCGACGTGGTCCCGGACTACCACAAGTTCTCACCACCCTCTCGGGTCCCAAAAGACGGCACAGTTCATTGCGATCACGGCCCCGGATGCGGAACACACTTCACGGGACGGATACACACAGCGAGATTTTTCGGTCTCTTCGACAATGGACACGTTTCGGGTCAATTACGTGGTACCTACCCGGATCATGCGTCCGACAATGGGAAAATGAATCCAGAGATCCTGAACCGGACCCATTCCCGCCTCCTCTAAGATTGCCTGATATTGCTGCAATTGCCCGAGGAAGTGAAGCCCCTTGGCGTTTAGGTCCTCGTCGCGCCCCGGGAAGGTTTTGTGATCCACAATGACCGCGCCGTGCGGGCCCAGCCAAAGGCTATCGACCACGCCCGTAATGAATTGGTTGTCTTGAACTAATTCTACGGGCCACTCGACGTGCTCGACCATACCGGGGTAGCGGTTTTGCATGAACTGACGAAATCGTTGGGCCAATAGAGGCAGGTCGTGGGCTTGGATGGCCATCAGATTCCAACGCTTAAGGGTGGCTTCAGCCAGCCTCGGCCATTCCGATTGAAGATAATGGGCCGAGGCTGCTAAAAATCCGTGAACCATCTCACCGAGGGTAGTCATGTCGACCTCTCCAAATAAAGCAATGCGGGGACCTAGCTCACTTTGTTCTTCGATGATGCCGGGGGGTGCCTCTAACCGGCTCGGCACGACACGTCGCAACACCCGGGGCCAGGTATCGCCGGTGGCTTTCCGGACGGTCCATGCTGGTTGGCTTGCCATTCCCCCCGATCCTTCCGCATCCCCTGATGCCAGCTGGTGCACCGCAACGGGGTAGGTTTTATCCATCACGATGAGCCCGTCACCCGGTTTTTCGGGCAGGGTGAGAATAGGGCGCCCCGCTGCCGTCTCCAATCCATTAAGCCCGTCGGGGACTTGGCCCACCGGGTAGACCCAAACCATGTAGTCCCGAGCTCGTGTCATGGCCACGTACATCAGTCGGGTGAGCTCGTTCTGACTTCGGTAGTTCTCGTCATCTAATTCTTGTCCAATGGTGAGCCCTACCCCCTTTTCTTGTTTCGCAAAGGGCCAGGGCCAGTATCGGATCCAGCGTCCTTCCAAGGGACGGCTGGCGCTTTGGGCTTCGGCGGGTATCACGTGGACCCCGAACGGATCGGGATCCCGCTCGGGTTTGAACGTGACCACCACCATGGGCCACTCTAATCCCTTGGCCTTAAAATAGGTCAGCACCGATACGGCATTTTCGTCGTGACTCGTGGCCTGAAAGTTGTCCTCGTTGCCTTGATCGTCTTTAACCGTCTCCAGATATCCCAAAAAGGCTGGGACGGTGGGAGCCAAGCGCAAGGACCGGGCCCGTTCCTCGAACGCTGCCGCAATAGCACGCAGTTTTTCGAGATTGCCGGTCCGGATATCGGGATACGGCCACCCACGCACCAGGCCCCATGCCTCTACGATGACCATGCTTCGATCCAACGCCTCCACTAGCGTCAGCTGGGATAAGGTCTCGCGACCTCTCGCCAGCTCCAAGATCCGAGGATCGTGTTTACCCGAGAAACCCTCGGGATCTTCGAGCCATTCCGCCAGCCATTGCCCGTGGCCGCCTAGATCAGTGCCCAAATGAACCAGTTCGGCTAAAGCCAACGAATCTCGTGGATCCCACAAGAGTCGCAAGGCTGCCAACGCATACCCTACCTCGGGGGTATCCAGTAACCCGGTGCGCCCTACGCTGGTTCTAACCCCAAGCTCATTAAGATACGCCGCAATCCCCCGGCAATCGTCATTGTCCCGGCAGAGGACAGCGATGTCTCCACCACGAATGGCGCGCCATTCGTGGGCGTCTAGATCCTCTACCATGCGAGATTCCCGGTGGGCCAGGATCTCTGCCACCTGGTGGGCAATGGCACGCTGAGCCTCGGGTTTTTTGCTCTTCGGTTCGAGGTGCCAAATTTCAAAAGCAGGCACCGCATCCGGTGGGGCAGGTCGTTTCGGTTGCAATCGAACCCGCCTCGATGGAATCTCTTGACGTTCAAACGCCTGCTCAAAAATGGCGTTGGTCAGGGTGACCAATTCCGGCCCGGTCCGATAGGAGGTATCCAGGACTCGCATCTGTTCTGGATCGACCAGAACCCGTGAGGCCCAGTTCATCAGATCGGGATCCGTGCCACGAAATCCATAGATGGCTTGCTTCGGGTCGCCCACCCACCAGGTCCGATCCGCAATCCCAGCCAATTCTTGGAGCACGGCCAATTCCAGCGGGCTCGAGTCCTGGAACTCATCCACCCACAACGCTTTGAGCCGCTCTTTCAATCGAGCGCGCACCTCTTTGTTGGCAAGCAACTGGTAGGTTAAGGACTCTTGGTCCGTAAAGTCGATAAGTCCTCTCTCCTGCTTTAAGGCTTGGAAACGGTCGACGGTCCCTTGAGCCAGACTAAACATCAAATGTATGACCGAGGAAATGTCTTGGTGTAATAAGGGGTGGGAGAGCACATTTTGGCAGACTTGGGCGAGCCGATCGCTTAGATCTTTGTTTTTTGCCCCGAAGTTTAATTTCCCTAGAGCAATCCACTCACCCCACGCTAGATACCCTCGCGACCGGCTCTCGCGATGCAGGCGCTGCACCCGTTCCACCGAGGACTTCCCGGTTTTAATCACATCCCGATTGGAAAGCTCTTGTTCCACTTCGCTTAGTGCCCTCCAGAGCGCTTGATCCAGGTCGGAGGCGGCTTCGTCGGACAAGGGTTCGGGAAAATATCGAAGCAGAGCGGCTTCCGATCGATTCGCCATTTCGGCTAGATGTTCGGACGCGATGGCATTGCCACGCATGTTGTCGATAAGGTTTTGCACGATAGCGGGGAGCCCATCTTGAAATAGGGTGAGGCGCTCCAAAGATGCGGCCAGAAGGGGAGTCATCCTACTATCCAACTCGGCCGACAAGGCGGCTCGAAGCAAAATGGCCGCGTCTTGGGGTTCCACCACATCCATCCGGGGGGATAATCCTGCCTCCCAGCAGAACATCTCCAACAACTGCCCCACCGTACTGTTGATGGTTCCGAAGAGACCGTCTTGGATCGCGTGGGCCCCCTGGTGCATTTTGGCCGCCATCAACACGCCGCGCACCCGGTGACT
>JAKADJ010000113.1 GCA_021820645.1 Bacillota bacterium | reverse complement strand
CACAATTTTCATGTCGTGCAATGCACACAAGTTGGATCCGCGCACAAACACCGAGTGGCCCGCCGCCTGCTCCAGTTCCTTAAGATTCATGCCCCCCGGCCCAATCAAGTGACTGGCCAGGCTTGGGTGGGTTTCTACCAAAATCGACTCCGATCCGGTCTCTTTTAGCTTGTCTATAATGCGCTGGCGAAAGCGTCGGGCGACGACCTCTTCCGAAAGGATGTGACCACGGCCATCGCACTCCGGGCACACCCTGGTCAATTGATTGACGAGAGATTCGCGCACCTTCTTACGCGTCATTTCTAAGAGTCCGAGCCGGGTCAACCCCAGCACGGTGACCCGAGTGCGGTCTCCGCGCAAGGATCGTTGCAGGGTTTTGATGAGATCTTCTTGGTCAGTTTCACTTTCCATGTCGATAAAGTCGACCACAATAATCCCACTAATATCGCGTAGCCGCAACTGACGGGCAATTTCCGTGGCGGCTTCCTTGTTCGTCGCCAAAACCGTGTCCGACAAATCCGTGGTTCCCACGTTCTTCCCCGTGTTGACATCAATCACGGTGAGCGCTTCCGTCTCATCAATGACCAGGTAGCCCCCGCATTTTAACCACACCCGACGTTTCACAGCGCGATCTAATTCGGCTTCGACTCCTCGGACCTCGAATAGTGGCACGTCCCCCTGGTACAATTCGATGCGTCCGGTTAACTCCGGCGATAGCGAACCCGCAATGTCTTTGGCCCGCGCATAGGCGTTCACGTTGTCAATGATAAATCGATCCACGGATTCATCCATGTGGTCACGAATTGTGCGCGCGATAAGATTTGCCTCGCGATGTAATATGGCCGGAGCTTTCACCGTGCGCGCCTTGCGCCGAACCCGCGTCCAGAGTCGTCGCAAGTAGGCGAGGTCTCGCGACAGCGCCCGCTGCGAGGCGCCTTCGGCCACCGTACGCACGATAAGACCCATCCCTTTGGGCCGCATTTTTTCCGCCACTGTACGGAGCCGTTCGCGCTCACGCTCGGTGTCAACACGACGCGACACGCCAATCGTGTCGGAGTAGGGGGTCAGTACTAAGAAACGGCCGGGCAAGCTGACGTTCGTGGTGACCCGTGCCCCCTTATTACCGATCGGTTCCTTTGCTACTTGGACCACGATGTCCTGGCCCACCCGTAAAACTTCTTGAATGGGTCGTGCCCGCTTTTTCTCTCGGTCATCGGCGTGGGCATCGTCCACGTACAAAAACGCGTTTTTTTCCATCCCTAAGTTGACAAAGGCAGCGCGCATCCCCGGAAGCACGTTTTCCACTCGTCCTTTGTAGATGTTTCCCGCCGCCTGGTCGCCATCTTCTCGATCGATGTAAAACTCTACCAACACGCCATCTTCCAGTATGGCTAAACGACTCTCGTGATGCCCATAATTGACCAACAATTCTTTAAAAACTTTTGGTTCCGGTACATTGGGCGCGTTTTCCTCATTCGCGTCCCCTAGGGATTCGGCACCGGACTCTGTCTCTGCCGCCCCAACCTCCACGGTTGAAAGAACCCCCCAACGGCGACGCCTGCGCCGTGACATCCATAGACCCCTTTCCGTTTATAAAATAAGCGAAGTTGACTTCCAAAATTTAGGGTAAGGCTCGTGCCGGAAAATTCCCAGCTTATGCCTCTATCTTGTATCATACCACGGGGCTAAGATGCGTCAACGTTCTACTAGCAGTTCGCCGACTAGGGTATCGGGCCCACGCTCTACTAAAGCTTCCAAAAGCTCCTCTTCATATAGTGTGCCCAGATACTGTAACCCCTGGTTAAGAACGGCAATCCGATGATACTTTTGGGGTCGCATCACCTTCAATACGTCCTGAATCGGGGCATCCTGGCGCACGGCGAAATCTTCCACCAACCACACCGGACGCTTGGCAAACTGGCCTGGGCGCACCGCCAAGTCGCGGACGATGAGATAAAGCGACTGGTTTCCCTGGCGTAATGCACCCCAATACAAAAATGCCGCAAATAGGCCCAGATTGATCAAGGGATGACCAGTGAGAAAAGACCCTGCGGTAATCGCGAGCAGCCCATAGGCCAACCCGCGTCCGGCTTGACCCACACGCGCCTCGGCCTTACGATAGCCAATTTGTCGTGCCCAATAACTGCGGGCTAGGTGTCCCCCATCTAAAGGTGCCACCGGAAAAAGATTGATGGCCCCGATAAAGAGATTCGCTTCGATGAAGCCGTGCACCCAGCGAGGATCAAACGGCAACCACCGTGCTGACACCCAAGTAACAAACGCAAGGAGAAAATTCTGCAGCGGGCCGGCAACCGCCACCATAGATTCCACATAGGGTTCTTCGGTGTGCAGCCCCGGTATCTCGGCGACGCCGCCGAAGGGCCAAATTTCGATCCGATTCACGGTTAGCCCGTAGGCCTCGGCCACCACCGCGTGAGTCAGTTCATGGCTCGTCACCGCAATCAGGGCAATGAGCATCGTCATGCCGTGCCCTGCCCACCAGTAAAAAAGGGCTAAAATAAGGAAAGCCGGGTTAACCGAGACTTTTTGCCACCACCGCGGCTGGTTCGCGGACATCGCTTAAGAAAATGCCCGTGGTCCGAAATATGCGGCGACCAGAGGATTGATCGGAAGGCCTTGGTCTGTAATTGCAATACCCAAATGCCCATTCTTACCCAGGCGGCCGACCACGCTCTTCGGTATCACATGCTGACCCGGTCGCACCGACACTGAGGCAAGATCCAAATAGGTGATTACACTATGATTGGGTGTTAAAAAACTCACCTGATGGGGTCCGCTAGCCTGCACGGTACCGGCAAATCCGCAGATGACTGTGGACTTTGAACCGCCGACGACGAGAATTGTGGAATGAAAGATGGCTGTGCCGTGGGTCGACATCCACCCAAAGGTCTGGATTAATCGGGCGTGGGCGACAGGTGGCACGAACGGTGATGACGATGTTCCATGCGTGGTAGAGGGTCCCCCTCGAGGCACGGCGGACGCCGCGCGACCGCTGATTCCTATGGTTGGGATTTTAGTGGACATCGTCAACCAAGTTCTAAGGTCGTGGCGGGCCAGGTTGGCAAGCCACCCTCCCCGATGTCGGGCCACCATCACCAAGAACAAGAGAGCGAGCGCAATGGCCCATTTCCCCTTCGCCCGGGTCGCCTTCTTAGGGATGGGTAGCAGAGTAGGAGATGAATGATGCGGGATCATGTCGTCCACGGTCCTGCCTCCGAGTGTGACTTGTCCTCCCCACAATGTATGTGAGGAATCCAAAACCATGCTCGATTCTCCCCCATCAAATCGGGTATGATGAAGAAAAGCTGTAATCGGTTCTAAGCAAAAAATCTCTAGAGGGAGCCCTTCACCGTGACCTGGATTGCTTTAGCGATTGCTGTGGTGTTCGTGTTTGTAGGCGCGTTTGCACAACGCCGCCTCTTTGAAGTCTGGCAACTGCCGTTGTTTTTAAGCCGTAGGTGGGTACGCTATCTCATCATGGTGGTCGTCGTGTTTGCTTTTGGAGTCCCGTCTATGAATGGATACCCGTGGCTTGCTCCCATTTATGGGTTCGTACTGGGGATCCTGGGAGGCAAACAGGAGCTTTGGGTGCAGGCGACTCGTGGTCCCGCGGGATCGCCACCTAAGGGTTCCTAGCTCGTTGGGTCGGCCTTGGCAGAATCCCGAAATCGGATACCCATGCCCCATCCGCCTGATTTTGCCGGGGGATCAGGAAGCCCCAGGCATCGAGCTCGGATGACGCCACTGGCCGGCGGCGGCGGATAAAGGGTCGAGAGGTGTCTTTAGCCAAGCTCGCGAGCGACACCAGCTCCGGCCCGGCCAATTCGTAGCGCTTGCCGTTAGCCCGGTCTAGCCAAAGGCTTCGGATCAACGTTTCTCCCACATCAGCCAGATGAACTGGACGAACCGTGGCATCAGGAAGTCGTCCCAATCGTTCCAATCGCTCTGAAGTGCGGGATCCCACGCCCAAGACAAGATGAGGCCTTCAAATCACCAATGGTATGCCGCAATGTGCCACCATCTCCTCGGCCATCCATTTGCTTTGTTGGAATGCAGTGGGGGCACTCAGGGCTGCACCTTGGACACTGAGAAAAACCAACTTGGGAATGTTCCAATGCCGGGCGAGTTGCACCGCCCGGGCTGTTCCCATTTCGTGAAGTCGCGCCGGATCCTGGGTGGTGCCTGGGGCGTGTCCGGCCAGATGAATGAGCCCAATCAGGTCTCCGGCCGGGCGCTCGGGCAGGGGCCCCGTGTCGTCCAAGAGGTCGAGCGGCACGGGTAAAAACGGCGGAGCCTGGCCCACGATGCGGGTTAGTCCAATCACACCTAGGCCCGCCTGCCACAAGCGATGCACTAAGTCGCTTCCGATAAAGCCAGTAGCACCTGTAACCACTACACTTCTGGGTTCCATACCTAGTCCCCCCGAGATCCCGACCGTGGCGCCTTGGTAGTGCTTTTGGTCCGCCGTCTTGACTCGATTCGGTCTAAATGGTGCTCGATGCGAACGAACATCAAAAACACCGCCAACAACAACGCCCCGTCAAGAGCCAGCAACAGTAGGATGGTACTACTCACTGACACACCATCACCTCGTGTCCTTTGAGAATGCCTGGAATCTTTCCGGTCTGTCAAAGAATTGGGGAAGATCCCGTACCCGCACCGCGGTTTCGAGATGCCCTTCGGGCTCCACCCAGATCACTGGGCCCTGCCGACAATATCCTAAACATTCACTGGTCGTCACCCGGACCCCTGCTAGGGTCTTCCAGGCTGGCGTATGACGCATCGCGTTCCACAGCAAATCAGCTCCGCGCAATTGACACCGATCGCCGTAACAGAGCAACGCGTGGTGCTGGTAGGGGCGAATTTTGCCGCGTGCCGCGGACGGCTCAAATGCCGGCAATAGGATCCCTATCGAACGTCCCCAAACTAGAATGGCCACGCCAATTGGCATCATTGCGAGAGTCAGAAAGTCCCCGAGGTGCGCCAACACTCCCAGCGTAACCGCGACCCCGATCAATACACCCACTTGAGTTCTATCCGACCACACCCAGAGGAGGCCAACCAAAGACCCCATTTGAAGACCCAGCGCATAGGGCAGGAGCCCCGGTAGCAACCACCCAAGACATCCTAACAGCAAAGTCTCGGCAATCATTCCCGCCATCACGCGCCGCTCTTCATTACGGCGGTATCCTCTCCATAAATAGGTAAGCCCGCTTACCAGCGAGAGGGTAGCCAGCGCCCCTACCATTAGCGTCGCCAATAGCGTCGCTCGGGCTGAAATCGGAACAAACGGAAGAGCCATTCCACCAGCCCCTCGAGCCAGCCCCGAAGCCCTAGCACGATGGCTCCGGCAATGACCCCAATCACGGCCCCCCCGATGACGTCAGTCGGCCAGTGTACGCCGACCCATACGCGGGCCACGCTAATCGCGGCCGCGAACAAGATTGCCCACCAACCATCCCTCCGACGCGCATAAAAGAGCCCCATGGCAAATGCGAAGCTACCGGCTGCGTGGTCACTGGGAAAGGAGGTATCCCGGGCATGAGTAACCAATTGGTGAACGCGATGCGGCTCAAACACAAACGGACGTGGGCGATAGGGAAGAAAGTGAGACAAGGCCAGACTAATCACTAGAGCTAGAATCCCGGCCACGGTCGCATACACCACGGCGCGGCGGCTCCGATTTTGCTTCAGGGGAGGCCAGAACCATAAGGCGAGAAAAATTAGCGCCCACAGTTCGGGTGCGTATTTAGCGAGGACTATCGCCACTGCATTGAGAGTCGGGCTAATTGCAGTCCATCCATTGACAATCGTAAACCAGTGCTGATCAAATCCTGTAATGGGAAATCCCGTGGGCACGTCCAAAAATCCTCCCGTCCTATTGCTGCGAAGTAACTTTCTTGGAGTATACCACGGGGGCAGCCTGGGCCTTTTGAGTATAAGAGCCCAATTTTCTCCGCATATATACGTTGAGTAGAATGCCGATCCCTGCCGAATCGGCCAAAAAGGCGGAGCCTCCATAGCTCATAAAGGGTAGCGGGACTCCTGCCACCGGCATAATACCTGAAACCATGCCCGCGCTCTCGAAGACGTGAAAGGCAAACATGGCGACGACTCCCGATGCCAGTAGGAGGCCGAATCGGTCTTTGGCTTGGGTGGCAATATAGGTCCCTCGAGCCAATAGCAGTAGGTACACAAAGATGAGAGACATTGATCCGACAAAGCCCAGCTCTTCAGCAATGACCGCAAAGATAAAGTCGGTAGAGGCCTCGGGCAAAAAGCTTAATTGGTTGGCGTGGGCGCCAAAGAGACCCTGCCCCCACAGGCCTCCAAGACCTACCGCGATCCGCGACTGAATGACGTTATAGCCACTACCGAGGGGATCTTTATTGGGATGCAAGAAAATAAGCAATCGGTTCAGCTGGTAATGATGCATCGGCAACGGTATATGTACACTATGCACCGTTAGCGCTAGATAGATCCAGAGCACCACAAACGCAAAACCCCCAGGAAAGATCAAAATCAGCTTCCACACCGGCACCCCGGCCATAAACAGCATCCCAGCCATAATGGCGACGAAGACCAACGCGGTTCCGAGGTCAGGCTGCTTTAAGATCAACAGCATCGGCAGAGCCACGTGGAGAAATGGGGAAATAAGGTCGCGCCACCGGGTGAGACTAGATTTTTTAGCCAAATGGGTGGCTAAGGTGATGACCACCGCAATCTTGGCAAACTCCGAGGGTTGCAACTGAAAAGGCCCCACCGCAATCCAACGCTGGGCTCCCAGCCGAGTTTGTCCATGTACAATAACCAAACCTAAGAGCAGAATCGATAACCAGTAGAGGTAAGGGCTTAGTTTCTTAAAACGTTCGTAGGGTATCCAAACCATCACCGCCATGGCGATGGTACCCAGGATGAGCCAGATCATTTGGCGTTTCATGTAATAGAGCCCCGTCGAAGCGCTCGAACTATCAATAATGACGAGGCTCGCAATGGCAATGAGGTATACCAACGCCAATGTTACATAATCTAGTTGTCGCCATAGCGGACGTGAATTCACGGTCTCGACCCTCCCCTAGTCATACCGTTAAGTATACTAAGAGAATACGGTTGGGTCGAGACCATGATTCTGCCTGTGG
>JAKADJ010000112.1 GCA_021820645.1 Bacillota bacterium | reverse complement strand
CCGTACGGATTCTCCGGTCGTGTTGGTAGGGATGGGGACCTTGACTGAGGTCATTAGAGGCATGGTCCGGCTATACCCAGAGCGGTACCAGGGGCTTTTGGTCCGCCAGCTTACCCCTATGCCGAAAGTGCCTAGCCTATCCGACGCGGTCAAGATGGTCATTGTATCGGAATACAATGCCACAGGCCCACTACAGCGGATTCTGATACCTCAGTTCGGCACGATTCCGGTACGATCCGTTAGCCGTTATGACGGAGAGCATTTTACGCTCGAAGAGTTTCAAGAAGCCATTCATGCGGTCGAGAGTCAGGAAGGTGGAGCCGATTAACATGGCCAATTATGCGGGAGAGGCATATACCGAAAAAGATTTTAGCAATGGCAATATGCCAACTTGGTGTCCGGGATGTGGAGATTTCGCGGTGCTAAAGGCTCTTCAACGGGCTTTGGTTCGTTTGGCGGTGAGACCCGAGGATACCGTCCTAGTCTCAGGCATTGGTTGCAGTGGAAAGATTAGTCATTACTTTGGCGGGTATGGGATTCACACCACTCATGGGAGATCGCTGCCCGTCGCCCAGGGGATTGCGGTTAGCCGTCCCGATTTGACGGTCGTCGTGGCAGGGGGTGATGGCGATGGCTACGGCATTGGTTTAAATCATCTCATGCACGCAGCACGTCGCAATGTGAACCTATTGTACATCGTGATGGACAACGGCGTATACGGCAACACCAAGGGGCAGACTTCACCGACGTCCCCTACCGGATATCAATCGGGGACCACACCCCACGGATCTCATGACATGCCCATTAACCCCCTGTTGGTCACCTGGGCTGCGGGGGCTTCCTGGATAGCTCAAGGATTTTCCGGGGAGGTAGGCACCTTAGCCGATTTGATAGTGGCCGGGGTAAGGCACCCGGGCTTCAGTCTCTTGAATGTGCTAAGCCCGTGTGTGGTCTTTAATCGGGAGTATGGATACGATTTCTATCGCCATCGGGTGAGCCACGTGGATCGGCCCACGGATAGCGCCGTCGAGTTCATGGCTATGCTCGAGGCGACGGCGTACCCCCAAGGGCTCCTATGGTGTGCTCCGCGAGAATCAGCCCCAGGGGTGGGGGACTATGAACCCCCGATGACGCAGGAATTTTTACGCACGTTACTCTAGATGTGGCAGGGTTATCAGGGAAGGGGGGTGATTCGAGACAGCGTGATTCGAACATCGGGCTAAGCACTGCACGACATTACGTTCTGCATACGAAAAATCCTTAGGGGCTGAGGACTACAGTGTTTGTCACCCCAGCCTGCGGCTTGTTGGAGAGATCAAAGGAGGGTTTCACCACACTACGAGGTAGGAGGAACAAATATGAAAGGCTTAAGGCGTGGACTGACGACTCGGGACCAAATAATGATTGGTATCGTGGGATCCGTGGGAACCGGGGTGCTTTTTAGCACGGCAGGCATGGCCGCATCGGCCGGCCCCGGGGTCGTCATTGGATGGCTGATTGGCGGAATTATGTACGGTTTCGTGATGATGACCTATATTGAGTTGGCTCAAGTCTACCCAGAAGCCGGAGGGCCGACTCGTTATAGCATTTACACGCACGGACGCATCACCAACTTGATCAACAGCATGTCCGATTTCTTTTGGTACCTGTTCATTCCTCCGATTGAAGCGTTAGCGGTGGTCGAGGGCATTAACTACTTCTGGCCTCATCTCATTGCCACGTCGGGCGCACCCACATTGCTGGGCGGTATTTTAGGCGCGATCTTTCTGCTATCGTTTGTGCCCTTTAACTACTACGGGATTAAGAAGTTTTCGCAAACCACCAACGCATTCGGGTGGGTCAAACTAGTCCTTTACGTCCTGGCGGCCGTGGGATTCATTGCCGTGGCACACTTTGGAAACTTCCTACACTACGGCGGTATTGCTCCCTTCGGCTTAAATGGCATCTTTCTAGCGGTGCCCTTAGGGATGTTTGCGTATGGTGGAATCCGGGTAGTCGCGGATTACTCGGAAGAGTTAGCCGATCCGACATCGGTCCGTCGTGCATTCGTTTGGATCTTGGTGGGTCAAACAGCGATTTACCTGCTGTTCGCCATTGGGTTCGTGGTGTCTTTGAACTGGTCCCTGATGAAGTTGCATCCGGGCGCATGGGCCTCGATTTCATCCCTTCCCGGGAACCCATTTCTAACCGTGGCTGGAGACTCCCATCTGGGCTGGGTAATCCCGGTCACCATCATCATCGCGATTATCGGGCCATTCGTGACGGGCTACATTTATCAAGGTGCGGGGAGTCGCGTGTTGTTAGCGATATCCCGGAGTGGATTCGTAACCTCTAAACTTCTCCAAATCTCCGAGGACTATGCGATTCCGGCTTGGTCGCTGGGTGCGTTAGCCATCATTGGGGCTGTTCTGGCATTTGTGTCCGCACCTTTTCCCACGATCTATAGTCTCATTAGCGATGCCGTGGTGGCCGGTTATTTAGGACTGGCAACGAACCCGATTGTGATGTTTGCGCTCAGAAAAAATGGCAGAAAGCCCAAATCGGCGATTCGCGGAGGACCCACCTTTGCGGTGTTGGCGTTTGCTTCAGTGTCGCTGATTGTGTATTGGAGCGGATGGCCATCGGTACCTTACGCCGTGGTGCTGATTGCTTTGGCATCCTTGGTGTTTGGCATCATTTATAAGGTGAAAGACCATCTCGCTAATGCCCTATGGTACATGGCCTACATCATATTCTTAACCGTCATGACCTATATCGGTGGGGTCGGTGCCCTAAAACTCGTCAACGTCGATGTAGGGAGCGCCATCGTGGTGGTGGTGTCGCTCCTGGTCTTTCTTCCCTGGGGCGTGGCTTCACGGATGGACCGTGCGTCGATGGACGCCGCACATCAAAGTAGCACACTGAGTCAGGCACAATGAGGACCGACTATCTGTTCGACGCTGTTTGAAATTGGGAACCAGGTGGGGGAGGTCAGAACCCCCACCTGGCATTTGAGGTAGGAGGGGCAAACAATGAAGACTGCTGACGAGTATATCGAGAGCCTTCGTCATCTTCGTACCGAAATCTACTTTATGGGAGAACGGGTGAGGAATCTTGTCGATCACCCTGCTTTTAGACCCCACATCAATTCTGCTTCGGCCACCTATCAGATCGCGCATATGCCTGAACATCAACCGATTGCGACGGCCATATCGCACTTGACCGGGGAGCGCATCAACCGTTGGACTCACATTCCGCATACCCAGGAAGATCTGGTAAATAAGGTGAAGATGCTGAGAATTGCGGGCCAGATCACCGGAACCTGTTTTCAGCGCTGCGTCGGAATGGATGCATTGATTACTCTTTACACCGTGACGTATGACATGGACCGGGATCTTCATACATCGTACCATGAGAAGTTTCGACGATTTCTAGTCGCCACGCAGCAAGAAGACCTCATGACGGATGGGGCCATGACGGATCCCAAGGGCGATCGATCCAAGCGTCCGTCGGAACAGCACGATCCCGACCTCTTTGTTCGGATCGTGGAGAAGCGGCCGGATGGCATCGTGGTGCGCGGTGCCAAATTGCATCAGACGGGGGCAACCAATTCTCACCAAATATTAGTGATGCCCGGCCAATCTATGACCGAAGCCGATCGGGATTACGCGGTCTCCTTTGCAACGCCGGCTGACGCCCCCGGTGTGATTTTTGTTTTTGGTCGCCAGGTCAATGATAGCCGGAAATGGGAAGGGAGGCTCGACCAAGGGAATCCTCGTTATGGTAGCGTCGGTGGCGAGGCCATGATTATTTTCGACAATGTGTTCGTCCCGTGGGATCGCGTCTTTCTTTGCGGTGAAACGGAGTACACAGGAATTTTGGTGGATCGCTTTGCCTCATACCATCGCCAAAACTACGGCGCATGTAAATCGGGGAATCTCGACGTCCTGATAGGGGCAACGGCCACTCTGGCAGATATGCAGGGCACCTTAAAAGCCTCTCACGTGAAAGACAAGTTAGGCGAAATGGCTCACTTGGTGGAGACCATGTATAGCGGGGCACTTGCTTGTTCGTTTCACTCATCCACGTTGGATCCAGGGGTGGCCTATGTGGATCCTCTCCTTGCAAATAGCGCGAAACTAAACACCGCGCGGTATTATCCCGAAGTCACTCGATTGGCTCAAGATATTGCCGGCGGATTTCCCGCCACCTTGCCCGGAGAACAAGAACTGAATAACCCGCGAGTCGGAGACTTTGTGAAAAAATACTACCAAACAAAGCCTGGAGTGGATCCCGTGGAACGAATGCGGATTGGACGTCTCATCGAAAACATGACCGGAGCCACACCTATTATCGAATGTATGCATGGGGCCGGTTCGCCGCAGGCACAAAAGGTGGTCATACAGCGGACTATCGACTGGCAAGCCAAACGGCAACTTGCTGATACCGTCATCCATGGCACGGCGTTTGACAACGATACGGCACCAGAGGTTTGGTAGTTGTTGCGTAAGGATCGAGCGGCCGAATGGTAAGTCTATCAGGCAAGGCTTTCGCCCTGAGTGTGAAGTGGGCAGGTAGAGCCCGATCGGGAGGGTTATGGTGTTCATCGCCAAACAACCGTTTCAAGAGGGGGGGTATAGGATGGCAGTGCTCGCCAAGAAAAAACGAACGAGAATGGGGATCCGTTTGGTAACGGTTGTCGTCGGAGGAAAGATGTCACCCGGAAGGCCATGCGGTCCAAAACATCATCGGGCTGCTCACGGGATTCCTAACGAAGAGGGGGCCGAAAGCCCTCGCAGGCAATCGCAATCGTGATGATTTGGGCTCGTTAATTCTAATTTTCGTGCCCTGGAAAAGCCGATTACCGCTATGAAAAGGCGCCGGGTTTCGTTGCCAGTAGTAAAAACTCCTTGAAGTTCAGGGCCTATACTCTCGTCGTAGGCCTAATAAAAAGGGGGCCGGGATCTCCGGTCCCCTTTTTATTACTTCGTGATCCACCAGTAATTAGGATAGTATACGTTGGTCACGGGATTGAGAGAGGCCTTAACCCCATGTAGGTGCTTGGATTGCACGATTAGCGTTGGGAAATACGGCATCCACATGACGGGGAGATCGTGGACCGCCCAGGCTTGGTACTGACTAAGCCGGGACAGTGCTTGGCTTTGAGTCGACACTGGCTGGTAGGTCAGTTGGACCAATTTATTCATCGTGGTGCTGCTGTAATGGGAATAGTTGCCCCCAGCGGTGGCGGAAAAGAGACCGCCGCCGGTGGGATAATAATCAGGCTCGTAGGTCCAGCCACCGGGGAAATAGGTCATGGCCCACTGGCTTTGGTTGCTTCCCACCATGGTGCTAAAGACCGTGTTAGCGGGTTGTGGTTCGAGTCGTACTCGGATCCCTTCTTGCGACCAATTGTGCGCGATAAGTTCGAGAGAATTGGTGGCGGCGGTACTTCCTACTGCGTAGGTTAGGGTGAACTGGAAGGGGTGGCCATTTTTCGTGAGCACGCCGTTTTTAAGGGTCCACCCGTGGGCTTCCAAAAGCGCTTTGCCTTTGGCTGGGCTAAACGGGTTGGGATTTTTAAGGGATGCATCGTCAAAGACTGTCGGCGGCTTGGGCGGCAGTGGACCGAACTCTGGGATCGCTTGGTTATGGTAGAGTGACTGGCTAATGGCGGGCTGATTAATTCCCATGGCTAAGGCTTGGCGTACGTACAGATGGGCAAATTGACTCGGGATAAATCCGGCCTTGGTGTCCATGTTGACGTTCATGTAATTGAATCCGAAGAGGAAAAAGGACTGAATGGTGTCGTTGGTAAGACTTGCCCGCGAATTCCAGAGAGAAAAAGGTAAGTAGCCGAAATTAATGGTTCCCGTCTTTAGCGCCACGAACTCGCCCGAGTCTGAAGTAATGTATTGAAAGAGCACTTTGGAGGCATAGGACTTCCTCCCGCCATAGCTCGGGTTGGGCGTAAATGCCCAGTATTGGTTGGGGGCCATGCCAGAAAATTTGTAGGGCCCATCGACCACATGATAGGGGACGGCGGTCGGCGAATTTTGCAGGGAATTAATCCAGGTGAGTTCTTTGGTCATGTTGCTTGGATACTTATCCCATGCCGACTTTGGGAACGGCACAATTTGCCCAATGCCGTTGCGAATGAACCATTGCTGGTTAGAGGGCTGAGTTAACGTCACCACCACCGTGTTGGCGTTTTTGGCGACAACACTGGACCACCGGGTGGGGATGCCGCCAAAACCGGCCCCCCCAAAGAGCCATGGGGCTTGCGATTGGCTAGCGGCTTTCATAATCGACCAGTCAAACACAATATCCTGTGCGGTAATGGGGGTCCCATTGGACCAGCGATAGCGGTGGCCTAGGGTAATGGTGTAGACCGTGCCGGCCTTATTCCAAGTTACATCTGAGGCAATCGAGCGATGATAATCGATACCGTCCGAAGGGGTGATGAATAAAAGGGGCTTATACATCAACGCCTGCATCTGATTATCGATGTTGGAATAGGTGGTGGTAGACATGACTGGGAAAAATCCGTTGGGGGAAAGCTGCGGCGGCATGGCAATCACAATGGTGCCACCCGTATGGGGAGCGCTGGTTCCGGCGCCGGCATGAGAGATTCCGCAGCCGGTCAGAGCTAGTAACGTCGCGGATAATAAAGGGACCGTGAGTAGTCTTTGTCGCGCCATCCAGGATGCACTCCTTTAATTCGATTATTCGCTGATGAGGATAACTAATGCTATTCGCCAGGGGTAGCGGAATTCCTGCAGGACTTGGGCAGGAGATGAGATGGGCCGGGCGTAAGGAAAACTTGGCGGACACGACACAGGGAATAGAGTCGAGGATGGCGAAATAGGTAGAAGACCAGGGGAGAGGATGAGGTCATGATGAGTCAACGCTTAGCAGGTCGAGTGGCTTTCATTACCGGTGCTGCATCGGGTATTGGTCAGGGCACAGCGCTACGATTTGCAGAAGAAGGGGCCCGGTTGGCACTAGCTGACGTCAACTTAGAAGGTCTCGAAACGACTCGACGCCTGGTGGAGTCATGGGGCGTTGAGGTCGAACTGCTAGGGTTGGATGTATCCGTGCGGTCCCAGGTGGACCATGCGGTCCAACAGGTATTAGACCGATGGAACCGATTAGATATCATGTTTGCCAACGCCGGGGTGTCGTCCCCC
>JAKADJ010000111.1 GCA_021820645.1 Bacillota bacterium | reverse complement strand
CTGGTGGACGACCGGTCCTGGAGACCCTAAGAAGCCATGACGCCATGAAGCAGGAAGGTGGCGAAAAGTTTGATCATTTACTTAACGATGATCAGTCTTGGATAAGTCCATCAGAACGGTAAAAGAGATGGGAGAGCTTGATTGCCGATCGTAGATTGGTCCAGAACTCGGCTCGCACCGCCGCCTCATAGCCGACGATTGGGGCATCCCGCAGCGCTGCGTGTGCGATACTACGGGCTGCTAGATGACCCGTCATGAGCGCGGAATAGATTCCTTCGGCGGAAAACGCGTCCATGAGGCCCGCCGCATCCCCCACTAAGACGGCCCGATCCCGAGCCAATGGCGCAAACCGGGTTCGATAGGGCAGCGGATGGGCTAAGATCCTCGGCATTGTGTCGAGGTCGAAGAATGGCAATTTTTCCCGGAGATACTCCTGTAGCAGGACCTTTAAGCCAAGCTTTTGGGGTCGGAACGACCCCACTCCAATATTTAAGATGGGGTACCGGGGAATGACCCAGGCGTATCCCCAAGGGTATCGGGCAATGTCGACTTCAACGCGATCGGCCCAGTGCTGAAAGATCTCATCGGAGACGGGGACTTCCACTTCGACCGCTGCCCCGTTTTTAGCGCGCGGCAATCTTAAGAGTCGCGCCGATACGCCATGGCCGCCGTCGGCACCGATAAGGTATCGCGCGCTAAAGACCTTGCCCGTCGTGGTGATCACCTGGTAGCTGCACCGCTTGAGATGCGAGCCATTGGTCAAAAAACTGTCGTTCCACCGTATGGCAATAGGGGGTCGGGGAGTCCACCGTCACGGCTTTGTCGCCATTGCTAAAGGTCCATTGGGTGGGATGAGTTTTGCAATAGGCCTCATACCCTGGGGGGAGTAAATCCAAAGCCCGCGTGGTCAAAGCTCCGCCGCACGGTTTGATCCGTGGGAGCGTCTCGGCTTCTAGGATTCGCACAGTTAATCCTTGGCCCGCCAGAAGGCGAGCGGCCGTGCTGCCTGATGGACCGGATCCGATTACGATCACGTCCTCCATATCGGTCACCTCTTACCGAGTAGTCTACCAGAGTCGTCAGATTTGCCTAGACCCCGTCGATCCCGGGCGTCGTGGGAATGACCCATTGGGCATGGGCATCTTATGGGATATCATGGGGCTACATCAAAAGTCAGAGCGACGCGGGAGTTCTCTTGGGGATTGGATCGGTCAATACAGCGTGCAAGGGACTATGCCATGGCTCACGATTTAGATCAAGATGACATGAGCATGATGGCGAAATCGATGCTCCCGCCTGAAACGGACGTGGCGTCCGTCGGAAAATGGGGCATGGAACGACAATGGGACGGGGTTAAAGGAGATAACCGTCTCTAAACAGAGGGGGTAAGCGATGCGTAACGCGGTGCCTGATGGGGTGGCGAAGGTTTGGACGCTGTTAAACCGGGAGGCGCCCACCTATCTGGTAGGGGGAGCCTTAAGGGACCTAATCCGGGGCGTTTCTCCCCATGATTGGGATTTGGCCACCCAGTTACCGCCCGATGTGGTGGAGGCGATCGGGAAGGAGAGAGGCTACCGGGTGGTCCCGACCGGCAAGGCCTATGGGACGGTGACGTGGTGGACCGATCTCGGCCCGCTTGAGGTGACCACGTTTCGACGCGAGGGACGCTACCGAGATGGTCGGCATCCCGAGCTGGTGTGGTTTGCCGACACCATCGAAGAGGACCTAAGTCGGCGCGACTTCACCATGAATGCCATGGCGCTTAGTGTGGATGGAACCCTGCACGATCCTTTTAATGGGAGAGAGGACTTGAACCAGGGACGTATTATGACCGTGGGAGCACCCCAAGCGCGATTCAACGAAGATCCCTTACGGATGTTACGGGCGGTACGATTTGTCGGTCTCGCGATCAAGGATCAGGCGCTGACCCTAGATCCGGGGGTATTTGCCGCGGTTCAGCGACTCAAAGGGAGAATCCTCAATGTGAGCCCCGAACGGCAACGGGATGAACTCGTAAAATTGCTTGCTGCCCCGCATTATGCCCGCGCGCTCGTCGCACTCGATGAGACCGGGATGCTTGGGGTGATCTGGCCAGAATGGGTTGCGACGCGGAATTTTTGGCAGCAAAACCCGTATCATACCAGACCGGTGCACCACCATCTCTTGGAGACGGCTAGATTAGGCCCTACGCCCCTATTGCGGCTGGTAGGCCTGTTGCACGACATTGCTAAACCCAGCTGTTTTTGGCTGGATGGGGACGGAGTGGGTCACTTTTATGAACACGAGCAGGTGGGCGGCGTGTACGCGCGGCGAATGCTCGAGCGATTGGCATGGGACCGGGCCACGATCGATCGCGTGGTCCTATTAATTAGCCTGCATATGTTTCCCTGGGATGATGCGGGAGACCGGGCGATTCGACGTCTTCTTCGAAAATACGGAGAGGAAGTGGTCCAGCAACTCCTCGAACTCCGCACTATGGATATTCGGGGGGCTGGTCGTACGTGGGACAATGAGTCTCGGGTCCGGCAGCGAGTGGCCCACCTCCAAAGGGAGTACCCGATCGCCAAGCGAACCCTTCAGATTTCGGGGAATCACATCATGCAGTGGGCACACGTCAAGCCCGGTCCCGAAGTCGGGATATGGCTCGAACGTCTACGGGACTGGGTGGATGAAGATCCAAGCCGCAACACCGAACCAAGACTTAAAGCGAAGCTCCTCCAATCACTGACCGAAGATGTCGACGCAGACCGGGATTAAAACGGGGCGTCCCAATGTGACAGGGCTGGGATGCCGGTCCGTAAAAAGATTTTTCGTCGAACAAATTTCGACCTACGAGGCTAAAATATCATGCGATATCATCCGCTGATGATATGATAGATTCAAATACTTTTACGGACGATGATCGTTGTAAAATGTATTAAATCTTAGGTGAAATTTTTAAGGGAGTGTCAAACACTTTTGAAACCTTTAAGATATGTCGTGCCAGCGGTGGCGATAGCATCGTTGCTTTCGGCTTGTGGTCAAACCGCTGCAAAATCCTCCAGTCCCGCTCCCATTAACCAGCCGAACCATACGGCGAAGGCTACCACGACCGGGATCATTACCTCGCCTCCATCCCGCTTGGACCCTTTAACGGGGTTAAAGACTACCCATCATGGACCCTTAGTATCCTTGATGATTGAGAACTCCGAATACGGTCGACCCCAATATGGGCTATCGTCGGCAGACATTGTGTATGAAGCGTATACCGAGCACTTTTACTATTCGCGATTTATGTTGCTGTATTGGGGTCACGCACCCAAACAAGTGGGTCCGGTCCGGTCCGCCCGACCTTATTTTGTGAGTTTAGTGCATGAGTGGCCGGCGGCTTATGCCCATGCCGGAGCCTCCAATCCGGGGTATACCAGCATTGCGCAAGACCACATTCATAACTTGGATTTGGATGCCGGAGCCTATAATCTTGGGTACCGCGTCTCTTTTCGCCCGGCACCGCATAATCTCTTTAGCAATATGGCGAGCATTATGCAGTCGGCACAAAGGATTTGGGGAAACCCGACGGTCACTGGGCATTGGCCGTTTGTGACCCAGGTGACTTCCGGAACGCCTCGTTATCAGACGATCACCATGGAGTGGAATCCGATTAATACCATCGAGCAGTGGCGCTGGGACAGCGCTGTCAATGGATGGACCAGGTGGGTGAACGATCCGAAGGCTGGCAACGGCTATGTTCAAGTCATGGGGATGAATTCAGGCAAACCGGTGGTGGCGTCCAATGTGGTGATCCAATACACGACGGAAAACAATATGTATGACCCAGCCGGCACGGGATGGATTAGCGTGCAAACACGGGGACAAGGCAAGGCCCTCTTGTTCCTAGGAAGCCGGATGTATCACGCTACGTGGAAAAACAACGGGTCAGGAACACCCACCCACTTTTATCTGGCCAACGGGAAAGAAGTGGCCTTTGATCCGGGGCAGACGTGGATTGAAATCGTGCCCAATGGGCAATCGGCATCCAATCCGTTTCATCTAACCCTTGGCCAATAATGGGTGAAATTCCGGGTGAAAGGATGTCAATGAAGAGATCCCGGATTTTGTGTCTCTTTCAATGGCATTCGCAACTGCTATAATAGTGAGGATTTATTTCACTATTCTCTATGCTGTGCGAGTGACAAGGAGGGCCTATGTTTAAGAGACGCACCAATCGTTGGGATGAGTTGGCGGTCTTGGTCGACACCGGGGCCGCCTATTTGGCCTATTTGGTGGTCATCCATGTCTATATGACATGGATTAATCCGGACGTGGCAACGGTGCAGCTAGCGACCTTCTATTACTCGTTTTCGGCCGTGGTGTTGGGTCTCTCCTGGCTGGTATTAAAGCTTAATTTTCGTGGCTATTCGAGACGCTGGAATCAGCTGCCAGCCGAAATGGGCATCCTCCTGCTCTCAAACTTAGAAATCAATTTAGGCTTAGCCATGATTATCTTTATTGTGAAAGCGACATGGTTTTCCCGCATTATTTTTGTGGTGTTACCACTAGGGTCCCTGGTGCTTCAAACCCTGGTCCACGGATTTATTAAGATTAGTTTAGGGAAATTTCGCCTGTCTGGCCGGGACCTCAGGCACGTCGTGGTGCTTGGGTTTCCGCGCCGGGTCGGAATTTTTTCTGAAACAGTGGCGGCGGTACCCGAATCGGGGTTAGCTGTGCGCGCGAGCTACGAGATCCCTTTGGGGGATGCCAAGGCGGGGCGCGATGCCGTGAATAACTTATATCGAATGGTACATGATACGGTTGTTGATACTGTGGTGTTGGCGCTACCCATGGCGGATGATGTGATGATGGAGGCTGTGCAACTCGCCCGCCGGGAAGGAAAAGAAGTGCGCATGGTGCTTGACGAAGTCGGCGCCTTAGCCCATCGATCCCGGCTTTACGACTTTTACGGGAATTCGGTACTAGTGGTGGACTCCTCTCGAGCCCACCAGACCTCAAGGCGCCTCGTCAAGCGCGCCGTAGATATTGTTGGTGCAGTTGTCGGGATCATTGTGAGCGCACCGGTCATGTTGGGGATTATCATCGCGATGAAATGGAATGAGCCGAACGCACCGATTTTATTTGCTCAACGGCGGGTGGGACTGAATGGTCGTGAGTTTTTGTGTCTCAAGTTTCGGACCATGGTGCCCGAGGCAGAAATGATGAAAGAGCAGTTGGCCCATCTCAACATGATGTCGGGGCCGGTGTTTAAAATTGCGGACGATCCTCGAGTGACGCGGGTTGGTAAATTGCTCCGTCGCAGCAGCTTGGACGAGTTGCCCCAGCTCTTCAATGTGTTTTGGGGCCAGATGAGCTTAGTCGGCCCGCGACCAGCACTGCCTTCGGAAGTCCGGCAATATGGGGAAGACTATCGTAAGCGACTCTCAGTGCGACCCGGACTGACCTGTCTTTGGCAAATATCCGGTCGCAATGACGTGGATTTCCAAGAATGGATGCGACTCGATATGGAATACATCGAATCGTGGTCGATCCTGCTCGACTTCAAGATTATGGCTAAAACACTACCGGCGGTGTTGCAACAACGTGGAGCGCATTAGTCATAGCGATGATTGTCGCAAAAGGCCTTCCATTGGTCTAAGCTGGGAGATTCTAAGACAGGATCCCACAAAGCGACCACATCGCGCCCTTCCGCTCCCTGGTAGACGGTAATGTCGGGGAGCGTACTAAGGATCCGCATCGTGCCCTGAAAGATTGCACCGTTCGGGAGTTTCCATTCCACCGCGACCCTGGTATCTGGTTTCAGGCGATGCCGTGAGTAAAATCGGATGGCCGAGTACGAGATATTTCGTGAAATGGTGACGTATTGCCGGGATGCGCTCGGGGGCTCTTCACGGGATTCGTCGGGTTCGGACTCTTCGTCCACAATAATGGTGAATTTTCCGGTGAGCTTGGTGTTGCTCCGCCATTCATGGCGCCGGTTGTGCCGGCGGGCAGGGCCCAAGTAGGTGACGCGTAGGGCTGGGAGCGGATCCAGGACTTCGTCCACTAGAACCTTAAACCGAAATAGGTAGCTGTCCTTACCCCAGAGTAGGTTGATTTCGCTGCCGACCAAGGTCCAACCCATGACAATGTCGCCGGAGGAAGCACGTAGGGCGTCCAAATAGTCAAAGGATTCATCGCGCATGACGATGCGCGATGAATACCGCTCCATATGTCCATCCTCACTAGGGGGGCGGTGCTCAATCTCTATCGACGCCTTTACTGGAGGTAAATCCTCCAAAGGCACTACCCTTTTTGGAGTGTTGGATCCCCGCGCCACAATCATCCATCCTATCCCTTACTACTCGATACTAAGCTATTTCGACATCAATGAAGAATTTCCTTCCCTCGGCTCCTGATGCCTAAGATTCTATATCTGGCGGGTCAGCACCCAAGGGACTCACGCATGCGATAAAAGAAGCCCTAAAGCACAAGGACTTTAAGGGCTTCCAACCATACATAATGCGTCCGATACGGTCGTTACCTAAGACAGGGGGATTGTATAGTGACCGGCTCCTAGGTAGGTCCCATCAGCCATCGAGCCAATGTGGGACGAGAGTGTCGAAGAATAGGGCTGTGAGTAGACCGATATCAGTTGGCCGTTGGCGCTATACTTGGCAATCGCCACCATTCCGGCTTTGCCAGGCCAAACCCCAGCATAGAAGTACGCCACATGGTGCCCGGTGTTGACTTGCATTGGGAGTAAGGGGAAGATAGTTTGCGGCGTGCTGGGTGTAATGGGGATCTGGACGGTACTGGCAAACTGGTTGCCGGTTAGACCTAACACACCGGGGCTATTGGCTAAATAGATCCCATAGGTTTCGTTACTAATCATGTTGCCGGCGATGAGCGTGTGTGTCACCGGATCGACGGCTCCAATCGCAATGATGCCGGTGGGGCCTGCATCGGCTTTAACCTCGGGGTCCGCCTTGTTTCCAGAGAGCGTATTTCCGATGATGCTGTTATTGGTAACGACATCACCCGGCGCGTTGCTGTGAAGAATAATTCCGGGGAGAAAGTTATTGGACGAGGTATTGTCAATCACGGAGTTTCCTTGCGCCGTAGTGCCAGGCACATCGGCCGCCACCACAATCCCGGCTGGGCTGAGGCTGACATTATTACCTACCACGGTATTGTCGATAAC
>JAKADJ010000110.1:1504-7185 GCA_021820645.1 Bacillota bacterium | reverse complement strand
TAATGACAAGTCATACAATTGGTTTTATGACGGAGAAAATTAGTGATTGATAGGAACCAATCCAATAGGCTGGTGTCGACAACCAAATTTTGGCATTTTCTCTGGTAAACTCAAATAAGACCCGTTTTGTCGTACGCGTGTCGGCGCCTTTGTCGACAACAAAGTTGGCTTAACCATGCGGTTTACAGGCCAATGTTGACAAAAACGCCATCTAGAAGAAACCACTTGCATTGTCAACTGTTTAGAGGTAGTATGTCGACAATGGGCCGACATACTACTAAGGAGGTTTGTACATGGCACAGCGAAAAAGCACTAAAGAGGACAGTCAGCAGTTGTCCTTCCTAAACTTGATAGCTGAAAAGAAAGCCGTTCGTGATGAAGTGCGAGGTATGTTACAGGTCATGAAAGCCCTTGATAACAAGGGACAAACTTGGCGCGGATTATTAGCTGTTCCACCCGGTAGCCTTTTGTCTACCGTGGTCTCCGCTTTCGAAAAACAAACGGATATTCCACTAGAGATACCGTTTTTCGTTACGTTACACCTATTGAGTGCTGAACTAATGAAACGTGATATCACCGTGAACTTTCAAGGACAACGAATTCGGCCGGACTTGTGGACAGTTATCCTTGCGGAATCCGGCGCCGGCAAGACATTTACGACCAACCGATTAATGGATATGACTGGAGCTGAAGATACCTTTCCTGACCCAGCGACAGCTGCACGTTTTATCGAAGAATTGCAAGCTCATAACAAAAGCTTGTGGGTGCGCGACGAATTCGGTCAGTTTCTTAGAACGCTAGAGACGCAGACCTATGCGCAAGAAATGAAAGACATGTTGTTACGTATCTATGACGGAAAAGAAGTCGCTCGACGCACTCAAAAATATGAGGTAGTTGTTAAAGATCCTGCTCTATCAATTCTAGGACTCACCGTCTATTCAACCTTTCTGGATATCATTACCCCGGAGTCCTTATTAGACGGGTTCGCCCAACGCTTTAGCTACGTTATTGCTCAGAAAGATCCTCAGCGACCAATGCGAAAATTCCCCTGGTACAATTTTCAAGCCTGGGAACAAACGATTCGCGAGGAATGGGATAAAGTTACGTCTCTCCTACCTAATGACCGTGCAGAATACCACGTAACCGAGAGCGGGCTAAACGGTTTTAACGAATCGTTTGATATGCTTGTACACGACAGGCTTCCCGATAGCTTTTATCGGCGCATTATGACACGCGGGATACGCTATGCGCTGTTTTACCATCTGCTATTGCACAAAGATACGCTAGAACTAGATCAGCAAGATATGGGCTGGGCGGGTAGACTCAGTGCCATACATATTCAAGATGCTGTCACGCTTCTAAGGGAACATGGCGTAGACAAAAATCTTAGTCTAGCAGCAAAAGCAGAAGTTTTACGAGACAAACTTGCGTCAGAAGGGAAATCCATTACAGCAAGAGATGTGGCACGGAATATCAGGGGTATAGCAAATGCCGCCCATGCACGATTTATCCTTTCGTTGATGGAAGACCCGCCTAGTAAGGAGACTTAGCATGGATGACATGCAAACACGAATTACACGGGCATTAGCGAGAAAGTTGCTTGAGTATCGTGGAGATACCGAACGTGCTAAGCAAGAGCTTACTCAACAACTTACTAGTGTCATTGATGCAACTCAACAACAAAAAAAGGGGAAACGCAAACGGCCTTATTATGGTCCGGACAATTTTCTCGCTCCCGAGAATCAAGCTAAGCGTCTAGTGGATACTGCGTGGGAACAGATTCTTGCGGACCCAGATCAATGGATCTAAGAAACAATAGCACACCCCCCTTTCCCCGAGCCCGAAGGGCTTAGGGGGGTGTGTAAATCTTTTGGTAATCGAATGCGTAGTAACTTTCTCACCTCACGTCCAAGCGGTAGCGCGGACTGAGGGCGGGGGAATCTTTCCTTTTGCGCCAGTCTTCCGGAGAATCCGTCCGCGCAGGCTTGCCTTCTTTTTGCAGAACGTTTATTTTTGGAGTTAGTGGGTTAGGAGCAAGCCATGTTATCGCTAGCGCTCAAACAGACTTGCCGGGGGTTGCACCCCCGAACCCCGCCCCGGTGCCAGCCGACCGAAGGGAGGCCGGCACCGGGATCGTGGCCGAGCAGTCCGCGCTACCGCTTGGACATGCTGCGGCCATGGTGGATGCTCGGGCCTACCGACCTTCGCCTGTCGGCTCGGTCTCTCGTTACCACTCGTAGTCCCTGAGCATCCGGAGATTGGTGCATTCATGACGCATTTTTTACACACCCCCCTGAGCCCTGTCGGGCTGGGGGAAAGGAGGGAGAGCATGGCCCGTCCCAAAGGGGACCCGGCCAACGTCCGGGGTACGACCATTGGCGTGCGTGTGACCGACGCCGAATATGCGGCTTTGCGGGAGAAGGCGGAGGCCTTGCACATCACCCCGGCGCAATGGTTGCGGGATGCTGCGCTCAAACGTCGCTTGCCGTCGCTTCCCGCCCCGGCCATCAACATCGAGGAATACGGCAAACTGGCGCGGCTCAGCGCGAATTTGAACCAATTGGTGAAGTTGGCCCACGAAGGCCGCTCGGTCACCATCAACGAGGACATGATTGCCCATCTTGCGGAGGACGTGCGGCGGTTGCGGTTGGCCCTACTTGGTCAAGGAGGCGAGGACGCATGATCGCAAAAATGGAGAAGGGTCGAGGCTTTCGCGGGGCGTTGGAATACGACCTGCAAGCAGGTAAGAGTGAACTCTTGGAGACGAATCTCTCCGGTCAGACGCCTCGTGCCATGGCACACGAGTTTGGGGAAGTCCGACAATTACGGCCCACGCTCGGAAAAGCCGTGCTCCATGTGGCCTTGTCGGTGCCGCCTGGCGAACACCTGACCGATGCTCAGTGGCGGGCGATTGGGCATCGGTATTTGGATGGCATGGGCTTTAGGGACAACCAGTATGTCATCACCCGCCACACAGACACCGACCATGAGCACATTCACATTCTGGCGAACCGCATTACCTTCGCCGGCGAGGTCGTGAGTGACAGCCAAGACTGGAAGCGACAAGAGGCTCTGATGCGGGAGATTGAACGGGATTACGGGCTGAGTCCGGTGGCGCCCAGCCAGGTGGCCGACCGCAAGGCTCTCACTAAAGGCGAGATTGAATATGCCATCCGCACTGGCGCACCCAGTATCAAGCAACAGTTACAGAAGTTAGGGACTGCGGCCATGCAGGAGTGTCACAGTATATCGGAATATGTCGAACGCTTGGAAGCCGTCGGCGTGGACCTGATTCCGACGATGCAGTTGCAAGGCGCGAAGCTGTCGGGGTTGATGTATCGGTTGGATGGCACGGTCATGAAGGGCAGTGACTTAGGCAAGGCGTATAGCCCGGTAGGACTCGCCAAGAAAGGGGTGACCTATGAGCAAGACCGAGATTTCGCGACAGTTAGCCGATGCCTCGAACGCGAAGCGCATCGAGAGTATGACGCAACAAATCGAGACCTTGCGCCAGAAGAAGTTTCAGAGCGTGGAGGAATTCGCCGCCAAAGCGGAACCGTTGTTCCAAGCGATGGTGGCGTTAACGGACGAGACGCGGGAGACGTTGGCTCAACTGCGGGAGCAGAGCGCCCAACAGATGGCCGAGTTTCAGACGCAGAGCCGGAACCTCGTGAACACGTGGCAGCACAGTACGCAGCTGATGGACGCCGCGGCGACGAATCTGAACACGGCGACTCACAGCTTCATCAAGGGTCTGACGGACACCGTGAACCAAGCCGCCTGGCGACTGGGGTGGAAACACTACGCGCTGACGGTGACCGCAGGGATTCTGGGCGCGATGCTGACACTCGGATTGTGGGGATGGCTCTCCCCCAAGCCAGTGAGCTCTACCCTGCCCTCCAAGTCGAGCGTGATCGTACCACCCAAGCCGTCCAGTGCCAACTCCAAGCCTTCGGGGTAGACCGGGTAGAGATTGGCATTCGGGACGGGCAGCAGGGGAAGATGATGAATCGGCTCTGGACCCCGGATGAAGTTCTCCAGAATGCGGCATGGCTCAAGCGCATGAACGCTCAAGGGAACGATATTTACGTCAAACCTGCCGGGGAACACGGGTTGGTGTTAGTGGATGATCTCAAGCCCGAGGCGATTGACCGCCTTAAAGGCCAGGGTGTTAACCCCGCTATTGTGACGGAGACCAGCCCGGGAAATTTGCAAGCGTGGCTCAAGCTCTCCCGAGACCCTGTAGACCCCGCCGTCCGCACTCTGGTCGCCCGAAGCGCGGCCCAAACGTTCGGGGGAGACCTAAATAGCACGGATGCCCGGCATTATGGCCGGTTGGCCGGATTTACAAACCAAAAGCCGGAACGCCTCTTGGACAATGGACTGCACCCGTTTGTCCTTCTGCGGGAATGGAGCGGCCAGGTGATGACGCGGGCCCGCGAATGGATCGCGCAGGCGGAGCGGTTTGTAGAGGCGCAAGAAGCCCGTAGAGAGCAAAACACCCGCTTAACGGCTATTTCTACGTGGGAGCCTCCGAAACGGGCGGCTTGGGGCCTCCTCGCCCCGCTGGACGAGTACCAGCGGCAGGCTCAAATTCTGCGTAACGAATATCCGAATCCGGATTGGAGCCGACTCGACTGGATGATTGTCAAAGCGATGGCGAAGCAGGGGCATTCCGCGCAAGCGGTGATGGAGGCCTTGGTCCAGGGATCGCCGCAGATCACGAGCCGGAAACCCGGTCATGCGGAGGACTATGCGCGGCGGACGGTGACGAAGGCGTTTCAGGCCCCCGATGTGGTACATGCGCGAGCCGAGCAGCGCCGCGATGCCGAGGAAGATCGGGGGCGGTCGCGGTAGGACCGCCCCACTGCAATTGTATAGCCTTGCTAGCATTGACATCATTGCTAGCAAGGCTATACAATTAGGATCGAAGGGGTGATGTCAATGGCGACGCAACAATTGAACGTGCGGGTGGACCCGACCGTGATCGAAGAGATCAGCTATCTGTCCTATCTGATGCGGGCCAAATCGAATGCCGAAGTCGTGACCACGGTGGTCCACCTCGTGGCCGAGGCGGTGAAGCGGGCGATCCCCGATGATCCCGAGTTATGGCGCAATGGCGGGACCGTGTTAAGCCGAGAAGAGCAAGCCGCGTGGGTGACGGTGCGGCGCTGGTTACAAGAGGAGGCGGCAGATGGCGCAAATCGTTCGCGAGAGTGATTGGGCGCGCATTGTGGTGACGGGGAAAGGCGAGGAATCGAAAGAGTTTCTGTTGGAGCATGCGTTGCATCAACTCCTGGCGGTCTATCGGCAACAGTACGGGCTGGATGCGACGCAGGATGTGTTACGCAAGCTGGAAGGCTATCACGGACGGCCTTAGACTACAGGTTAGTTACCTGTAAAAACGCTTTCGCTAATTCTTGTGGCTATGTGCAATCTGAGGTTGGATTCTCCCGTTTTTTAGCCCAAGCCGCCCTCTTCGGCCATCCCGACCCAGGTTGGGATGGCCACTCCGTGCGCAACGGTTTTGCATGCCTCGTGGGTTGGAAACGCAATCGGACGGGTCCGTGATGAAGCACCTGCCCTCAACCCATCGTGGTGACCCACGATGGGTTGAGGGCAGGTGTTAGTGCGCTATCGCCCCCGTTAATGCCATAAATCTTGGGGTACGTTCCGTCCCG
>JAKADJ010000110.1:0-1494 GCA_021820645.1 Bacillota bacterium | reverse complement strand
TAGCGGCCCGGCCACTCCATCGTTACAAATTGGATGTTGTCTCTAGAAAAGAACATGATGGGCGTAAACCCAAGCTTTTTATATAAGGCCATCGCCCTCTCGTTGAAGGTTGCAACCGTCAATCGAAATGATGTCGCCTCGAGTTGGGACTGAGCATACGCCAAAACGGTAGTGACAAACGCGTAGCCTCGGCCGTGACCCGTTAGTATTGGGTTCATTCCCAGCCCAATATCCAGCGACCCATTTTCCGGATACGCTCCATACTGTCGTCCTATCGGTACTTGGGCTGCATTGCCGCAGCAAAAATATCCCATGAGACTGTGACCCTCGAGCATTTTAAAATAGGTTCCATCCAGCAACTCCCGAAGGCTTTCCTCGCTGACATCCATATTATAGAAATCGTACGGAGGGTCGTAGGCCCAATGTGTAATTGCTACGGCTCCCTCTCGATCCATCGGTTCGATCCTAACACGGATCAAATCCACCCCGTCCTTTACGTCTTCGACATCGCTCTCGCTTACACCTTTGTGCGTACTCGTCTCCACTAGTCCCATAATACCAAAGGTCAATTCAACCTCGTAGCAATCATCAACCCCGTTGACCAAGAGCGTTTTATCACCGAGAAGTTCTCGCTATTTTCAAGATGGCGAATCAAGTCACCCACGTTATTTACATGTTCTTCCGACCAAGAAGGAAGGGGGATAAATCATCGACCACGTACATTCCGCCGATACGCACCATGTTTAACACTTCGTTGATGAAATAGAACTTTCCGGGCCAGGTATCGGCAAAAATCAAATCGAACTTCCTCTGCATATGGGTCTGGATAAACTCCCCGCCGTTCATGTAACGGACGTCTACGCGAGGGTCGGTGCCAAGGTGTTTTTTGGCTATCTCATAGAGTGTTTCATCATTCTCAATCGTGATTAACGTGGAGTCGGAATCCATGCCGGCTAACAACCACGCCGTGGACAGACCGCCCCCGGTCCCTAATTCCAAAAAGGATCCGCCTGGCTTTGACGCCGCTAGCGTCCTCAAGATCGAGTCGGTAAGGACGTCGGATGACATCGTGAACCCTATCTTCTTGAGGTCCGATTGGATGGATTCGATGCCGGATGGTCGCCTGATATTTGCGAAATCGTTCACCCACTGACCCTCCAACAGAATTTAGAGTCCTCTGGAACATTCCTGCCCGTTAATGCTCCAAGCGTGGGCTCTGCTTAAACGGAGCCAGTGGCCTGATCATGCAACCACCGCTGGACTACCGTCCAGGCGGCTTGTTCTTCGCGACTGAGGACGGTGCCGCCATTACGCAACAACTCCGGGTCATCGGGTACAGCCGCTTTGACCGCGCTAGCGATTAGGGTGACCACCTCGGACACCACTTGGGCCGTGGACTTGGCGCGCATCAAATAATTTAAGTAATTGAGATCGTTCAGCACGGTATCTTCCAATCGCATTGTAATGGCACGCTTCGTCATACGATCATCTCCT
>JAKADJ010000109.1 GCA_021820645.1 Bacillota bacterium | reverse complement strand
AAACGGCCGGTAACTTTGAAGAAGCTTTCTCGGTCCCGAATCAGGTAGCTTTGATTTAAGGCTCGGTTCAACAATTCCCCCTCACCGTAGCCCCGGCCTCGCTCGCTGGTTCCCTCGTTCCCTTTATAAGTCACGATTTCCAAGCGCTTATGAAGGCGCATGGCCATCTCTTGCGTGGGCGAAAAATCCACCCCACACCCACTATTCTCGAAAAAGACCACGTTCTCGACGCTTGGATGGCTTAGCCAAAACCGCAAAGATTCCTGGTACTGGTGCCAACGAAGTTGGGGATCCGTTAAAACCAGGTTATCCAAGCGCCCCGGGTCGATGGTCGCGGTCATAACAATTAACGCTGAAGCAACACTCACAGTAGAATCCTCCCCATGACATCATGGTGACTTCGTGTCGGACTTCGATTGAAAAAGGGTACGCGTCTTACTCCTTATGGAATGATTGCACCATGGGCGGGTGACTCCTGGCAATCACCCGAACAGGGTGATTGCCATCCGCGTCAACGCCTTAATAGACTAGCGGTGACCAAAGGAGGCACGAGGACATGATCCTAGTAACCACCCTGAAAAAACGACTATGGCTTCTGGTGCTTTCGGCCGTGTTGGGCACTGGATCGGGCTGGGCACTTGGTCGGTACGAAATCCCCCCGGTGTATCACAGTCAAAGCTTGGTCATGGTCATTCCGAATCACAGCACGGCTCAAAACTTGCTTAATGACCTCATCACCGGGCAACAGTTGGTCGACACCTATGCCACTTTGGCGACGACCCCGGCTCTTTTACTGTCGGCCCAGCATGTCGTAGTTCCTCATGTACCGTTACCCCTAGTGGCTCACGACATAGCGGTCACCGCCGAGCCCAATACAAATTTAATCAGCATCGTGGCCAAAGGCGCGGATGCTTCTCTTACCAAGACCCTGGCCGAGGCGGTAGCTACCACGTTGGTGAAGACCGCTCATCAGGTCACCGGCTCATCCGTCTTACGCGTGGTCAGTGCGGCGAAAATGAACCCGGTCCCAATTTCGCTGAGACCGCGATATCTGGCGGCCATATTGGGCTTCTTATGCCTTCTCACCAGCCTCTGTATTATGGTCGTCTCGGCTCTTCTGAACGACTCCATTGCGACGACCCAAGAGGCGATACGATACACTCAGTTGCCGATCTTGGGGGAAATTCCGCGGATTTAGGGCACGCACCAAGTATCGTCGAGATCCCAAAGAAGGAAGGCAAAGTCATGAACCGCGATGCGAAATTGATCACCCAGGATGAACCTAGCACTACCTGGAACGAAGCCTATCGAGGGGTACGTACCAATATCGAGTATGTGAAGGCCGTCCATGACTTGCGCACGCTGTTGGTCACCTCGGCCGTGCCCGAAGCGGGTAAATCACTGACCGTCGCTAACCTTTCCATCGTAATGGCTCAATCAGGCACCCACACCGTGGTCGTGGATGCCGACTTGCGACGCCCGGCACAGCACAAGATTTTCGGGTTACCGAACCTCCAAGGCTACACCACGGTGATCGCCAAAGGCCTTAACGTTCTTTCTGTCCTTCATCAAGGTCCCGTCGAGCACTTATCGGTGTTAACGTCGGGACCGTTGCCGCCCAATCCGGCCGATTTACTAGAGTCCGCCGCATGTGTAGAACTCTTGCAAACGTTAAGACGACACTTCGATTGGGTCCTGGTCGATGGCCCACCGGTTTTAGGCTTAGCCGACGCCGCCATTTTGGGCCGCCAAATGGATGGGGTTCTTTATGTCATTAAGTCCGGTTTCAAGTCACGCCGGGCGGATCAAAAAGCTTTGCAGCAGCTACGGCAAACCGGTTCACGCGTCATCGGCGCGGTGTTAAATCAGGTTAAGGACTTAGACCCGGATCTCTATTCCTATTACGATGCTTATTAGATTCTGGTTGGAATCAACGCCGCACCCCATTGGCATACCGTAGCGCGGCTGTAACTCGTGGATGGATCCCGAGGTCTCCCGATTGCAGGCCGAGGTTTTGATAGACCAAGGAGATCTGATTTTCCACCGATTTCTCGGTGATCGTGAGTTTTTGAGCTATCGCGTGATTTGAAAAACCCATGGCAATCAACGACAGCACTTCGCGTTGCCTCGGCGTTAGGTGGTCCAGTGGATCGCTATGGTCCGACGTCAAGGCTCGTAGCACATGCGAATCGATCACCATCAACCCGGAAGCTGAACCCTCGATGGCACGTAGTAATGCGTCGATACTCGCTACCGATTTTTTCAGTAGATAAGACCATCCGTGCGCCTGATCGGCGGGAATTGCCCCTAAAATCCCGGGCTCATCGTAATTCGATAGGAGCACGACGCCGATTCCTGGGACAACCTCCCGAGCTCGTAATCCTACCTGGAATCCCGTATCGCCGGCTCCAAGGTCGATATCTAGCATCACCACATCCGGATTGAGGTCTTTCATGGCCAACATCGCGTCGCGCCCATTCGCAAATGTTCCGACCAGCTCGAGTTTGCTTTCTTGCCTCAAAGTAGAGGCCAGGAGAGCTCGAAAGAGAGGCTCATCCTCTACGATCACTATCCGTAATCGCCCATCCGTCCTCACTCAACGTCACTCCTTGGGGATCGGTATAACTCCCGACAAGTTTGAGGGGTTAGCCCCCTCCTCACCCTACAACCGATCCTGTTTAATTACCATAATATACCACAAACCGCTTTGAATGGAGGAAATACCCTATGTTGCATGCTTTTCACAATAAAACCGACGCAACCCGCTGGTTGGTCGGATTATCGATATTGGCTGCTGGATGGCTTGAATTCTTGCTCTGGCACGTCGTGGACGCGCCCACATTTGCCACCATGCGGGCCTACTCGTTAATTTTGCCAACCCTGGGTCTCGGTTGCATCGTTTCGGCCTGGTTTATCAAAACCAGTACATTTCGAGATTATGCCGGTCCCGCCATCAAAATGGTGGCCTTGGCGTCCTCGGCACTGGGTATTGTGGCGATCATCGTCCTCCCTCGCGAGCCAGGCCTACTGGCCCTCACCCTGGCGGCGTATCCCGTACTCTACGATTGGTTACGACGCATACCGACCGGATCCGGCTCGCGACGCCATATGTTCGTCCTGACCTGGTTCGGTAGTTTTGCCGTGGCATTGGTTCTCGGTCTGGGATCCCAGTGGGTCGGTATGCTATGGAGTTCCGCCATCGGCCTGGCCTCCATGACCGTGGTCTATTTGCGAGTTCCCAATGGACTACCCCCTAAGAAGTTTGCCTCGGAGATCAAACTTCCAAAAAAGCTCCTAGGACTCGGTTTTGGCATATTCTTCGTTGTGGGTATCGGCGTAGCCACGACGCTACAAGAGACGGTTCACGGTGTGCCATCAGTGCATTCTCCGGTCTTCGGTGGTGTTTGGTGGTCTCTCACCTTTATTGGGGCGTCCGCGGCAATTCTTTTAGTTCTTCGCAAAAACACCCGGTGGTTGGTCTACACGGGGTGTTCCACTATAGTGGCGGCCTTGCTGTGTCGTATCGAATTGTCCCCTGGGGTGGCCGCTCGGTACCTTTTACCCATCCTTTCGATGGGGACCTGGATCCTCTTACTCTGGTGGTTTTCCATCTTATTTGGGTTTCTCCGTCACGGACCTCGTGTGCTAGGCGTCGGCTTAGGGACGATCGCCATGGCAACCAGTGCGCCCTGGGTGCTGATTGCACTGATTCCACAGATAGCTCGCGGATGGCTCCTCGCCGCGTCGGTGCTGGGCTTGGTACTGTTGCTCCCGTTAGTGAGTATACGGGCCACGACGACTACCCGCACCGACAAAAGGGTCGCCGGCCCCGCCCTTCAAATTGAGAGCTTTTACCTAGAAGCTAAACTCACCCAACAAGAACGAAAAATCGTGGATCTTCTACTATCCGGATCCAATAACCAAGAAATTCTGGGCAAACTATACATCTCCATCAACACCCTTAAGACCCATTTGCGGAATATTTATCGGAAAACTGACACCAGAAACCGACATGAGCTAATCGACGTCATCGAGCAATATCATGTGTATAGTGCGGGTGAATGAAGACTACAGGAGCGGGACGGTGAAGGGCACGAACCCCGAGTCGTCTTTGCTTAGGATTGAGACCCTGGCCCCGATCCGATACGATGAGCCAAAACGACTGGAAGAAGGGATTTTACCATGAAGGCAATCATTGTTAGCCAGTTCGGTGGTCCAGAGGTCTTGCGGTTAGCCGACTTACCCAGGCCCGAACCCAAACCGGATGAAGTCCTGATTCGGGTGGTAAGTAGTAGTGTGAACTTCGCCGACGTTAAGTCTCGGCAGGGGCGGTACCACGGTGCCGGACAACCACCCTTCATCCCAGGGCTGGATACCGCCGGGATTGTGACCGCCGTAGGGTCGTTAGTTCGAGACATCGGGATAGGGAGCTCTGTGGTGGCCTTTCCCAACGGAGGCTCATATGCAGAATATGCCACGGCTTCCCGCGATCTGGTCTTCCCAATTCCCTCCAACATGAACTGGGACACAGCGGCGGCGCTTCCCACCGTGGCATTCACGTCCTATAAGTTGCTTAAAGACGTTGGCCGTCTACAAGCTGGGGAGACGCTCCTCATTCATGCCGCCGCCGGGGGTGTGGGCACCACGGCCATTCAACTGGCCCGTATTTTAGGCTGCTCTACCATCTACGGCACGGTCAGTGACGATGATAAGCGGTCCGCGGCAAAAGCCGCCGGTGCCGATCACGTCATTAACTACCGAGATCGAAGCTTTGTCCAAGAAATTCGGGAGCTAACACAAGGCCGCGGGGTCGACCTGATACTGGACTCCGTAGGCGGTAGCGTATCCGAAGATAGCATGGAAATCTTGGCACCATTCGGTCGTTTGGTTCATTTTGGAAGCGCCAGTGGTCGCGTCGGTAAAATTCGGGTTAGTGATCTCCATGCCACCTGCCGATCGGTGCTGGGCTTTAGCCTCGGCACCGTTCGTGCCGCGCGGCCGCAAATACTAAAACCCGTCGCCGAAGCAGTCTTGAGCTACGTTATATCGGGACAACTCACAATGCAAATCGGCCGAAAATATCCATTAGACGAGGCGGCGTTAGCTCACCAGTGGATCGAGAGCCGCGCCAGTATAGGAAAGATTTTACTAGATGTTTCCGGGTAAATGGGTAAGACCGCCGTGCCGATCGAGGGATAGAGCAGATGAGATATGAAGTCAAGGCCGTCCTGCGACGGCCTTGATTCTTGTTCGCTAGGCTAAAGAGCCCATGGGATCCCATGGAGCGAGCTCCTTGGGAGTTTCCATTAGTGCCTTCACCAGATGCTCCGGCAGATATTTCTTATGCACGACGACTTGGTACATGTATTCATCGAACCAGTTTTGGCTCATGACGTAATAACCCTTGTTGCCGGTTTCCGTCCCCCAACTGTTTTCGACCTTCCACCGGTTAGGCTCGCCATCTACTAGATTGACACCCATAAAAACCATGGCGTGGGTCATCAAGCTGTCCCCATAGTCGAGCCGAGTAGCTTTGCTCATGTCTAGGTTGACATCTAGAGTGGCGGCAAAAGCATACTGTTCGGGATCTAAACTTCCCCGATCCCGATCCATCATCTTGCCGACATCGCAACCAAACCACACCGGCTCATTGTCCTTGATTTGCGCCACCGCCAGATCCCGGAGTGTCTTAACATCCACGTTCAAGTAAAGGACATCGCGACCGCCCACTACATTACCAAGATACCGCACCGTATACGGGTGATTAAATGGCTTATCTGCCGTAGGAGCATTAATCACACTGACGTAATCCTCTAGCCGACGGTCTACAAAGCGGGCATAAAAAGTCTTGGGGGTCAGGTTTCTTTCCGCGTGATACTCTTTTTTCTCGTCTCGATACTCGAAATCAAACGATTCCGGCGGTTCTCCCAAAAAGTGACAGAGCATTTGATAGAACTCTGCCATCATCATCTCTTTCTCACCCCGGAGCGCGGCCAAGGGCCGACCTGACGCATGCGACTGGCGAAGACGCGCGGCATCCTCGCGGAGTTTACTCGTCAAGATTCGGTTCATCATCATGGATTGACTAGAATGAAAGGATTCTGGCATGACGGTTTGGGGAGCCACACCATATTTGTTGACCAGATTCACAAACATGTCCCACTGGCCACCATCCCCCAGTGGAGCCGATAATAACCAAGCGATGAGTCGACCATTAGTTGGCTCCGAGGCGGAATCTAAAATGCTCTCCAGGAAGTAGTTTGCCTTCTCCAATTTATCCCAAAACATCATGTAGCTCTGGGATAACTGAAATTCCTTGAGATCAATCTTGCGGGCAATGTCTACCCGGAGCACATTAAGGCCTGCAAAGAGCCAGCACCTTCCGCTCTGCTTTTGGTTGGTAATCGGGCCGGTCTCAATTTCGTGCGAAAAGGTGTGGGTCATCCGATTTGCGGCCTCGTGATCCAATGCTACCGCCCCAATCCCATTCTTAAGGATAGCATTCATCACCACCCGATGTTCGGGCTTTTCGCGGAATTGAGCTTGATAGCGCGCTAACGCCTCTTCTGAGATGGCGTTTGCCTCGCTTAACGTGGTTGCCAAATAAATCCCTCCTGTCTCGAATAGCTAAACATCACTGACTAACCTATTCCCGACGCAAGAGGAATTTTCCTGCTTAGACGCGGAAATGTCATCCGAAACATCGGATTTTAGCGACAACCTAAAATTGAACCACAAACAGAATGCGGCGAAGGTCGCGCGTTCTGTATTGGGACTTTTTTGTCAGATGACGGATTTTTAGCGCAGAACGATATGCCACACTTTTTTCGAGTGCCATCGCGGTCATTTCGCATTCCCCGGGCGCCCTCGATCTTCGCCTACGGGTCAGACCGAAGAAGATAGTCGTCTGATCGCAGCCCATCTCGTCATGACCCCAAGCGTCGCCTGCTCTTAACGACCATCAGCGCCCAGTTACTTATGCCCATTAGGCCAACCCGATCGCCACTTTAAGAAGTCCTTTCGAATCCTCCACGTGGATCCAACCGCCACGCTCGTGGTTGGACGCTCTGCCCTGCAACTGGCTCCGATTGCTAATGCCCGGGACCGAAACGGACCGGGATTCTATTCGAGAACGCTAGACGCCAACCTGATTGTGGATTTGCGGTGGAACAGCATCGCACGGGCTTAGCCTGACCATGAGGCAACCCGAGGTTCCTT
>JAKADJ010000108.1 GCA_021820645.1 Bacillota bacterium | reverse complement strand
TCGCAAGCCCACTTTGCACCGAGGCAAAGGACCGGAGTCCCGAGTCCCCGCGTTCCAATTCCTGCATCATCAGCCCGTATGCGATAGGCGACAAATCCGCCCCGCCATACAGTTCCGGCAGGGTAGGACCGAATACCCCAAGTTCCGCGAGCTTTGGTATCAGGTCAGTAGGGAATATTCCCGTCTGCCACCATTCCCCTACGTGGGGCCGGATCTCGGTATCGACAAACCGTCGCACCGCATTACGTACCTGGATCTCATCCGAAGACAATTGTTGCTCTAAACCATAAAAATCGTCTATCCGTTGCCCTAATGTCTGTGTGTTAGCCATCTTGTCTCGAGTCCTTTCGCAATCGTTCGTATAAGGCCCAAATTTCTTCCGTATGCTGTCCCAAATGGGGCGGCGCCGTTTTCGGCGTAGCGCTTGATCTAGAAAACTGCCACGGCAAAAACATTTGGGGCACGCCCTCGACCCGGCCAGCCATGGGCGGACTAAACTGTTCTCGCCACTGGAGCGCTTCAGGCACCGATCTTACGGGTCCTGCCGGTACATCGTGTTGGCCCATGGCCGTCACCCAATAGTCGACCGGGTTCTTTTCGATGGCCCCCTGGATTAGATCATGAAGTCCCTCCCGATTCCGCACCCGGGCCGGATTGTTCTCGAAGCGCGGATCATGAGCCCACTCGCGGTGACCCAGTAGCTCACAAAGGGCTACAAATTGGCGATCATTGCCCACTGCCAGCGCTAGATGGCCATCTAGAGCCTCAAAAATCTCGTAGGGCGCTAACTGCGCATGAGCATTTCCCCATCGCCGAGGTGCATCCCCGGTGACCAGGTAAGCGCTACCCACGTTCGCCCACCACGCCAATTGTGCATCGAACAAAGACACACTAACATGCTGACCGAGCCCACTTTCGTAGCGGGTCACCAAAGCTGCCAGCACCCCCGACAACAAGAATAGCCCGGCCGTAATATCAGCTACGGCAATCCCTACTTTGAAGGGTTCTTGACCAACCGGACCGGTCAGGGACATCAGTCCTGTTCCGGCCTGCATCACGAAATCGTATCCCGGCCGATCGTCGCCTTCAGGGTAGCCTCGAAGTGTCGCGGTAATTAGGCGCGGATTTGCATCACGAAGCTCCGACAACGCCAGATGATACCGTTCAAGCGTACCGGGTTTAAAGTTTTCAATGACGATATCAGCCCACTCTATGGCCAATGTCCTTACAAGCTCCTGACCTTGGCTCGTCCCCAAGTCGACCTCACAAGATTTCTTGTTGCGGTTGGTAGACAAGAAATAGGCAGCCAGGTCCCCCCAAAAAGGGGGACCCCACTGCCGCGTTTCGTCACCGGTGCCGGGCCTTTCGATCTTAATAACCTCGGCACCCAGTTCGCCTAAAGCCATAGTGGCGTACGGTGCTGCCAAGACCCTCGATAGGTCTAACACCTTTATTCCAGATAAGTCCTTGCCTACGTGATCCACGTCCCTAGTGAGCCGACTCCGCCCGTAAAACATCGGACAAGATCTCCAGGGCTTCATCAAGCACGTCCAACGGGGTGTTAAGCGGGGCTAAGAATCGCACGACGTTGCCATAGATTCCCGCCTTCAGCATCAAAACCCCACGCTGCATGCAACCTTGCAAGACGCGCTCGGCCAACGCTGGGTCTGGCTCCTTGGTATGACGATCTTTTACCAGTTCAATCGCCACCATAGCACCTAGCCCGCGAACGTCTCCAATCGCCTTGACCTCTTGCGAAAGACTTTGAAGTCGTTTCATGAGATGCGCGCCTTGTGCCTTGGCTTGCTCCAACAGATGCTCTTCCTCGAATACATCCAAGACTGCATTGCCTGCCACCGTTCCCAGCGGGTTCCCGACGTAAGTGCCGCCGATCTGCGAATCGCCGGGGCCATCCATGACCTCCGGACGTCCCATGACACCCGAAAGTGGGATTCCATCGGCGATAGACTTAGCCATGGTCAAAAGGTCGGGGCGAATCCCCGTTTGTTCCGTGGCAAAAAAGGTACCGGTACGACCAAATCCGGTTTGCACTTCGTCGACAATGAGAAGGATATTGTGCTTTTCGGTGAACTTTCGTAGCCAAGGTAGGAATCCTACGGGCGGTACAATGAAGCCCCCTTCCCCTTGGACTGGTTCGACAATGACTGCCGCGACGTCTTCCGGTGCCACTTGCAATAAAAGAGCGCGTTCGATAGCCGCGTAGCACGTGTCATCACACTGATGGCTCACATTCCCCTGCCCAAATTCGCAACGATAGGGGTAGGGGAATGGCACCCGATACACTTCCGGAGCGTACGGCCCCATTCCCGCTTTGTAGGGATGAACTTTACTGGTCAACGTCATCGCCATTAACGTTCGCCCATGAAAAGCCCGATCAAATGCGATAATGCCCTTACGTTTGGTGTAGGCCCGTGCGATCTTGATCGCATTCTCAACAGCCTCAGCACCCGAATTGAAAAACACCGTGGTGGCCGGACCCCCTCCCGGAAAATGCGCATTAAGACGCTCGGCGAGCTTCACATAGCTCTCGTAGGGGATCATCGTGAAGTCGGTGTGTAAGAACCGATCCACTTGTTCATGAAGAGCTGCCCGGACCTTGTCATGGGTATGCCCAACGTTGAGCACTCCCACCCCACCGGTTAGATCAATGAAGGTGTTGCCGTCAATGTCTTGAAGCAGGGATCCGTGAGCACGATCCGCTACTAGCGGCGCATAAATCGATACCGCGCGCGGTGTCGCTTTGTCAATCCGGTCGAGTACTGCCTGGCTCTTCGGGCCTGGAATGGCTGTCTTTATTGAAACGTATTTGGTTGCCGTCGTCATTGATTACTCCCCCCGTTTTGAGTTCCCATTTGGTAGCCCGTTGGTAACGACTCAGGTATCGATTTGGGCCCGCTGCAAGTGCCCGCTATAGTCGACATAGACCGCTTTCCATTCGGAGAAGAAGTCCAGCGCTGCGGTACCGGCCTCGCGGTGCCCGTTACCCGTCCCACGAGTGCCTCCAAACGGCAAATGAATTTCCGCACCGGTAGTACCGGCGTTGATATACACAATCCCTGTGGCCAAATCACGAATGGCTTGAAAGACCCGATTCACGTCTTGGGTAAAGATGGAAGAGCTTAGACCGTATACCACCTGGTTATTGACCCTTACCGCTTCGTCCAAACTCTCGACTGGGATCATCGACAGCACCGGACCAAAAATCTCTTCTTTGGCGATGGTCATCTCCGGCGTGACGTCGGAAAATAAGGTGGGTTCATAGAAATGCCCCGTGCCCGTTGAGCTATGAGCTCTTTTCCCTCCGACGACCAACTGGGCCCCTTCTTTTTGCCCGATTTCGACATAGTGATGAACCTTGTCTAGGGCTTTTTGCGTAATCAAGGGCCCTACATCGGTGGTTTGGTCTAAGCCATGACCCAATTTTAGCGATCGGATGCGCGTGCCCAAGCGTTCACGTAGTTCTGCGTAGACCCCCCGTTGAACGATGAGGCGAGAACACGCTGTACAACGTTGCCCGGTAGTTCCAAAGGCACTCCATAAAATCCCTTCGACCGCTAGATCCAGGTCGGCATCATCCAGAACGATTATGGCATTCTTGCCCCCGAGCTCCAATGACACGCGCTTTAGGTGGTGGCCCGCTGTTGCGGCCACATGACGCCCGGTCTCGTTGGATCCCGTAAAGGAAATTAAGGCGACATCGGGATGGTTGATGATAACTTCCCCAACGTCGGTTCCCGAGCCAAACACTAAATTCACCACCCCGGGCGGGATTCCGGCTTCTTCAAGAATCTTCACCAGGCGGTAAGCTAATACCGGGGTTTCGCTGGCGGGCTTAAAGACGACCGTATTCCCTGCCACCAAGGCCGGGAATATTTTCCAGGTAGGAATCGCCATTGGAAAATTCCACGGGGTAATGATGCCAGCGACACCAATCGGATCGCGCACGGCCATGGCAAACTTATTGGGCAACTCGGACGGAGTGGTATAGCCAAAACTTCGGCGCCCTTCTCCCGCCATATAGAAGGCCATGTCGATCCCTTCTTGCACATCACCGCGCGCCTCTGTCAACACCTTACCCATTTCCCGGGTCATGTCCCGGGCCAAGTCGTCCTTTTGGGCCTTTAGCAATTCGCCCACTTTAAAGAGGATTTCGCCTCGTCGCGGAGCCGGGACTTTACGCCAGGTCTCAAACGCCAGTTTTGCCGCCCGAATCGCACGCTCCGTATCCGCAGCATCAGACTGAGGAACCTCAGCAACGACCTCCCCATTAGCCGGATCAATATCGGGCTCGTATTGCCCTTGTTGGGGTTCCACCCACTTACCGTCTATGTAGTTCTGTAAACGCAAATCGATACCTCCTCCGGGCTCCTGTCACAATCGGCCACGAGCCTAAAAAAAGACAATTTTGTCTGAAAAATCGGGAGGCGTTGTGATACGCTCCCGGTCTCTCGCGTCTTTCCTACTAGTATACTGTGAACCAAAGTTTTTTACTATGATCGGAAAGGGAGTCCCCCCGTCGTGGAGGACTCCTCACTTCTTAACCCCACCCGTGCCCTAGCCCCGGGCCTCCAGCACGGCCCGAATGTCGTCCGCCTTGACGGGGGATTGTGACAAGCGTGCCACTGCGGTCCCGGTCGCAAAGAATTCGGTGTTAAAGGCGGGGATCTCGACCGTTCCACTTGGTTCGTACGGGAAAAATGTGCCGTCGATCGTTACACCGGAATCCCAACCGGCGCCTCGACTGAATAAGATTTCGGTCTCTTCAATTTTTGACTCCACCGTGACCCCAACCAAGCCGTCGGCGCGACCGGCCTGTGCCGCATCTTGACGCATCCGTTCCATGGCATGGCGCCGCGTGTCCATGAGCTTATTGGTAACCGTGGTGACTTCCTGGTTATACCAGCTATAGGTACTCGAGCGCGTCCGGTAGCCGACCGGCATGCAATGCCAGTGGTAGCCTAAAGCCATATTCATCGGCATCCATCCTCGCTGCCATAGCCGATAAAAGTCATCAGCACTCAACGCACTGACCAGCGCGTGGCGCGGCTGGCGGAGTCCTTGAAATCGGACCGCAGTCCCCACCACGCTAAAATGGACGAGTGTTTCTTCTCGTTTAAAATGGTACTTCGCGTCAATCACGGCATGCGCACCTGCATCTCGGGCTTCCTCCCGGAGCCTCTCCAAGGAAATATCTTTGGCTTGGTAGTACGCCCGAACCAGGTTAGCGGCGTCGAGATTCCCATCCAAATAGACCCGGTTCCTTGAATCGGTCGAGGCATGATAGTAACAACTACCGGCGACTTGTACCACGGGCTCGATGTGAAGTAACTCCCCCAAAAAAAGTTCATGCACGGACAATGTACTCATCCACGGCATGTCACCTTTGACGGTTCGCTCGACCCGCCGCTTGGCTCCCTCCGGAATGGTTCCCCGTTCTAAAGCCTCTTGGTCCCTTAGGCATTGCGCCTCGTCTTCCGTCACATACTGGGTAAATCCCCGAACTAAAAGTGGGTCCGGGCCGTTTGGGGTCGCATCGGTTGGCCCTCGTCGAAACCATGGCATAAAAGACCTCCTCTCTAAAATGCGTTCCCCGAATCGGCTAGCGACAACACCAGTCCCGGCGCGGCGAGCTGGGATTCCGCGTATTTCACCACACCGGTCCCGACGGCAAAAAACTCGATGACGTGCGCACCCCATTGATGGCTTTGTTCGTGAAGATGAACCCCAACAATACCGAGCGCTTTGAGTTCAGCCGCCTCGGTCTGCATCCGCTCCATCGCGCGCTCCCGGGCATCGTAAAGACCTTGGGTGTAAATCGTTAACTCGCGGTTTTGTCCCATTTGGCGCAATGCCTGTCCGAACCCTTGATGGGCAATATGGTATACACACGACCCCATCACGAGGCTCACGGGCCGATATCCGGCGCGCATCAAGGTCCAAAAATCCTGGCCGGACAAGTCTGACGTAAACGGCTTCCCTTTAATCGTCCGGTGGTTACTACCATCTTTAGCACGAACCGCCGTACCAATCGCGATGAACTCGGCCAAATGCTGGCCCCACTCGGCATGCTTGACTTCAAGCCGGACCCCAATAATGCCATCCGCCTTGAGCTGATCCGCTTCTTCTTCCATTCGCGCCATGGCTAATTCTCGAGCGTTATACATCGCTTGAGATAAGACGGTCATTTCCTGGTTTTTGGACCAATTCGATTGTTGATATCCAATGTGGTAAATCGAAGAACCCATTACCATCCCAAGCGGTTCGAAGCCCGCCTCATCTACGAGAACGAATTCATTTACGGATAAATCACTGGTGAATACATAATGACCCGATTGGGTGTCCAGGCGAACCAGTGCGTCCTCGGGTAAGTCTTTCGGTTGCTCGACATCTGCCATCAATATCCCTCCTACATGATTTGGATAACCTTGCCATGAGTCTCTCATATCCCCAAGAAAAAAGAAACTGGAGCGTGTAGAGGCACCCCGCGCCCTTAGCATCGCTGAATCTCTCTATGCTATAATTTTTAACGAATCATACAGGAGGCTAGATCCCGTGAGTGAGCCCATCGAAACCATTGAAGGCTGGTATGCCTTACACGACATTCGCACCATCAACTGGGCAGTGTGGGTAAAAAAGACTGCTTCAGAGCGCCACCATATTCTATCGAACCTGGCAGCCACGACGGCCGGATGGAATCGGGCAAATGACGACCACTCCGGCAGTTTTGGCATGTATCGGCTCATTGGCCATAAGGGCGATCTCTTGTTTCTCAACTTTCGAGAAACCACCGACCAATTGCTGGACCTCGAATGGCAGTTCAATCAGTTAGGAATCGACGATGTGTTTAAGCGGACCTACTCCTACTACTCGGTGGTGGAGTTAAGTAAATACCTGGCTCAAGGCGATGCCAACCCCGAAACCAATGCGTTTTTAAGACGTCGGCTCTACCCGAGTCTTCCTAAAACCCAATACATGTGCTTTTATCCGATGAATAAACGACGCCAAGGCATGGACAATTGGTATACCCAAACCCGGGAACAACGACGCGCTTTGATGAAGGACCATGGCATCATCGGCCACAAGTACCATGACACCGTCACCCAAATCATTACCGGATCCCAAGGCCTTGACGACTGGGAATGGGGAGTCACGCTATATGCTGAGGATCCCCTTTTGTTCAAAAAGCTGATTTACGAAATGCGGGTTGACGAAG
>JAKADJ010000107.1 GCA_021820645.1 Bacillota bacterium | reverse complement strand
ATGCGCGGGGAAATAGCGGAGTTCAGCCGACTCGCCATCCAGGCATTGGAGTTCACCAGACAATATCTCGCAAGTGAACACAATCACCATATATTCCACCTGGTTTCCATCGGAATACATAAAGCGAAAAGACGCTCCTCCCAGCACGGCTCGAATGCTCATCGGTTTAACCCGAAGACCCGTTTCCTCATGGACTTCGCGCACCACCGCCATGGCTGGCGTTTCTCCGAGTTCAATCGACCCGGCAGGCAAGCTCCATACGTCCGCCGAGCCTTGGGGACGCTGAAACAAAATATCTCCCTGGCCGTTCCGTATAATGGCCGCCACACTGGGATTAAAGAGAGGCATGGTTCCGACTTTGTCGCGAATCCGACGATAATAGGGTGACATGGGCATTTTACTTTCTAATCGCTCCCTCGGCCCTCTGCCCAGGCTAACGCGCGTTGTTCTAGACGCTGGACGTAAGGTTTTTTAGCGGGGCTGTAGTCCCGCGTATCGCGAAAGCGGGACGCCAATCCCTGTTTAAAGGCGCTGTAGGCTTTAACTTCTTCCGCGTGGGTCAAAAGATAGTCCCGGACAATCAGATGGCGTTGAATATCCCGGTGCCCCACTGGGTACACATGCAAATGATGACTCCGCCTCGTACCACCCTTACGAAATAGCACTCGGCCAGGAATACCCCAGTCGCCCGCATCTTCATATTGGAGTTCCTTTAGTTTCGCCTTCCAATCCCGCTCCACCAGGGCCATGTCAACCACCATCAACATGTCGATCACAGGCTTTGCCATCATCCCCGGGACCGCGGTGCTGCCAAAATGCTCGAGCGCCACCAAACCCGGTCCGAAAATGGCCCTGAGGCCCGCGGCTTCCTCGTTAAATAGGTCGGCCCATTTCGGCTGATAGGGCGTAAGACGGACGTCGATAATCGCGCCCCCCTTTCATTGCCATAGTGACATGTTGCGTAATCAATAACCACTACCGTTGTATCTTTTCCACGAATAGGTATACCGTTGGGACCGTAACCTTCTTTCCGGAGCGGCGTTATACATCGAAGAAGCCACCCCTTTGGAAGGACGGCGTTAGCAACTCTTAGGAGGTCGTCATGAAAAAGACAACGGGAGCCGTCATCATCCTGTCAATGGGTACAGTCCTGGTCGCGGGCTGCGGGCTTTCCAGCCAATCTAAGAGCCCGTTGAGCCAATCCGCCGGCACTCGCCCCTCCTCACCATCAACCACAACAACTGCCCCATCGCCATCGACCGAAGCGAGTTCGTCGATCTCCCCAGGAACCCCGCTAAAGAGCACCAGGTCGTCAGGAGCCTCCGCCAATTCATCGGGATCATCGAGCCGGTCCGGGGTGCTTTTGGTCAAGGCCTGGATGAATTCCGGACTTAAGGGAGAGGGACCGGGAATGCCAATTGGCGACGGAAAGACCATCGAGACCGTCCAGCGAGAGTGGGGGCGAGGCAGAAGTTCCAGCGCCGGTGCTGGTATCTATGTGACCTATTCCGCCCACAAAGCAGCCTTTGGTGTAGGGCCTGGCGATCAAATTTTCGACGTGCGCTCTGATTCATCGAGTATCCAGAAAATCACCCGGGAAGACGTGATGGCGGCATTGGGCCCGCCCGGCGCCGTGCGTTTTGCCGACAACACCACCATCTACATGTACCCGGATGGACCCAATTACCAGGTTCTTTGGACCTTTGAAGGAGGCCCAGGACATACAGCCAACACGGTAAACCACGTGTCCGTCTTTTGGCCTCAAGGCACAGTGAACTTGATGGCCCAAACCGTACCCAATCCATCCGTATTCGTCACGAAAAATCCCGCATCGTCCGGATCGTTTCTCCCGTTCTCCATTAAACATGCCCCGTCTGGGTACCGTCTCGACGAATTGGAATGGCTTCCATCCAGTTCCGGGCCCATCGTGGTCAACACGGAATCACAGGCCATAACCAACGGCCAACACGGGATTCCCGGCGCTGGGTTTATGAAGGCCTATGGCACCTTCCGGCTCCAATTTCTCCCCTCCATGAAGAACACCTCCGGAAAGATTCGGCTCATTTACGAATCAACCCGAGGGGATACCATCATTGGCACCAGCCATACCATCACCTTGCACTAACGAACACCCATGCAAATGCCTCAGAAGAAGGCGTTGTCGCGGGCCGGAGGGCACCCCGTTCTGGTTGCCCTTCGGTGCCTAACCGTTTTTCCTCCTGAAGCGTGACAGGGCCCGTTCTCTTTCAAACATCGCCACGCCGGTCCCACCGCCTATCCGTTGTGAGCCAGGCAATGACGTGATTGAAAGCCCGGAGCTCCCCGGCATCAACCGCCTCGCTCCTCGACCCTGTGAGTCGTTCGTTGAGGGCTCCAAGTCGTGCGAGAATAGTCCGGACAAGTAGTTGGCGAAACCGTTCGGACCGTGGAACCAACGGCTCTACTTCCTCCCAGTCGTACCACAAAAGCCCGTCCCCTAAGATTATCGCGTCCGCATAGAGAGCGGGACGCCAATAGGGGGAGAAGTCGATGGCCGCCGGCAAATTACCCGGATCAAAAAGAACGTTTCCCGTGAAATTGCCGTGGATCATTTACGACGGCAAAGTCACTTCCTGGCGTTCTTTCTCCAGTCGGTGCGCCCCTTCTATAAGAACCGGCAGCGAGGCAGCGTTCGCCCTACGTGAACGGGGAGCGGTTTCTATGACGACGCCAGAGCCCCCGGAACAGCGGCTCGAAGTCGCGCGTCAACTCGCTTCACACTATGGAATAGCCCCTAAGATTGACGCCCTCTTTGTCCCGGGATCGGAGACGCGAGGAGTGGCTGATGCGGGGTCCGATTTGGAATTCGACATCCTTTGGCATGAGCCGCCCACCCGGGCTGGCCCTCTCAGGTATCCAGGACCCTCACAATGTCCTCTGTCTAAGGCCTTCTTTCGGGCAAAATCCGCGCGTCTTCCTTAAAGCCGAGCCGTCGCGCCACCCAAGACGTTGTCGGCGCTTGCACACCGACGGTGATTAAGATGGCCACGAACACCGGCGCCAGAATTTCTGCCCTCCACTCGGGGAATTGCTTCGCCACGTGAACCGCCAGGGCGGCCGAGATCACGCCGCTTTCGCGCACCCACATCATTAACGCTAATTGGCGGGGCGTCCACCGTCGGAGCCAACGCAGAGCACCCATAACGGTAAGGGGCCTCGACACAAAGATGAGGATAAGCGCTAGCGCCAGCCCCATCAGGCCGCGTTCGCGGAGCGTAACCATCGGCAAGGACATGCCGAGGCCTATGAATACCATCATCCGGGCGATAGCCCCCACCGAGGCAACCCACTGGACGTCAAGCGCCACTCCACCACGGCGACTCCACAACAAGCCGGCCACAAACGCTGCGAGATAGATATTCAAAGAAAGGAGGTGGGACATCCCCCAGATCACGACAGGAACCACCATATATATCACAAAGAATGGCTGAGTCGTTATCCTCATGAGGTAGGACCCAATTCGGCCGGCTAGACCTCCGACAACTAAAGCCAGGCCTATACTGGTCAGGACCGCCAGGGTTACATGAATAATGCTGCGTGGTGCGGCAGACGGGATTATATACGTCGTGGCGACCCCAATTAAGACGGCACTGACGACGTCATTAAACGCCGATTCCGCCTCCACCGTGGTGCGAATCGCACCCGGTAGGTTCAGCGTGTTCATGATCGGAATCACGGAAGCGGGATCGGTATTGGCTAATAGAATGCCTAGCATAATCCCTAGGGGCGACGGAAGATGCAACACGAAATGGGACACCAGCGCCATCACCGCGACGGAAATCAAGACGCCCAGCGAGGCTAATGACGCAACACTCGACCATACCGACTTGAGTGCCGTCAGCGGAAGCCCCCGACCGCCTTCAAACAGGACAAACAGGGCCCCAAGTTGCAAGAGGAAGTCAAAGGATGCCGTATTCATCCCAACACGCACCACATGGCCGACCGGGCCGATGAGGACTCCGAGCAACAGGTACCAGGGCACGTCTGGCAGGTGTGATCCCGCCAAGCGATGGTAAATGATAGAGCCCCCCGTGAGCATCAATAGAAGAACGGGCACGGGATGCTGACTAAACGACCAGGTGAGCAAGTCTTTCGATCTCCCTTAAACGGCAGACCCCATCACGCACCAGCGTATACGTTCCGGCGCGTCCGTTAGTCGGGTGCGACGGGATCCTCCCTGCAGTATATATCACTCACCTTTTGCCGCTTACGGGACATTCAGGTCCTCGCATATTGGCTAGTCGTGCAATCCATGCCTTTGACGCTTGCGGTTCCTACATAACGGCATTCCTTTACTATATCATGAATGCGCCTTCACCGTGATCGCCTGTCGTCCTAGCTGGATCCACGATTGTAAAAAAGGGGCCTCCGGGATTTTTTCAGCCGCCTGACCGTTTAGAGGATTGTTTACATAGAGATATCCCGGGCTGTAGCCGACCAGCAACACCGCATGTTCGAATGGTGTTGCTCGTACCAACCCTTCCGGACTCTCCCAGGTGACCCAATCATTGGTGGGAGCAAATGTTGTGGTGGTCCATAGCTCCACGGGAATACCTTCGGATACATGGTGAAGAATCCGCGAAAAGGGCGATCCGGTCAAATCTTCCGCCCGGCCAGGCAACAAGTGGTTCAGGAAGTGATACATGGGTCCATGATAGATGCCGTAGCCTTCCCCAGCCTGATAGACATCTCCCACGAATCCCACATTCGGATTGCCCCAATATACCACATGATGAACGACGGTCCCTTTGGCCGTCGTCGTCGAGGTTAGCACCAGCTTCGTGGGATCTTTCGGCATCTCCCTCGCGAGCGTCATTTTGCTTTCCGGATGCCCAACGGCTGTCATGAGCATAGCTAAACTTGTTACCTCACAGCCGTTGGGTAGCTGCGGATATTGATTTTTGGCGGGAACATGGATCAAGAAGTGGCTCGGCATGGCCTGAGCCGAAGCGGATGGATTCGGCACATGGGTCTTAAGTTTTTCTCGCCCGCGGCTCCGTGACGACGGGTTGCGGTTTACCCTGGCTGAACGGGCGGTTGTGGCGGTTGATGATTGTGCCCCAGATGACCATCCCCAGGCCGAGGCTGCCAACACCACAACGACGACCAGCAACCACCAAATCCCTCGCCGCGGCTTACGTCTTCGTGACATGAGACATGTCCTCCTGCGTCACTCCAAAATCAGAACATCCGGATGGTGTCAAATACTGTTCATGCCAAAGGGCAAAGATCATTAACGTCCAAATTTTGCGATCCCGATTAAACACGGTTCCCTCGGGTGCCGTTAATAATGATTGTACCGAACTTGCATCAAAAAAGGGAGTGTTGTCCTTCGCCAGCACATCGCGCACAAAATCGTACATCGTCGTTTTAAGCCAGTGGCGGATAGGAATTGGGAAACCCAGCTTAGGCCGTTCCGACACTTCCGGGGGCAAAACGGCTTTCATGGCCTGGCGCAACGCGTATTTTGTGGTGTTCTTGGCAATCTTAAAGTGAGCTGGTATCGTCGCTGCTAGGGAAAATACCTCCAAGTCCAAAAAAGGCACGCGCAACTCTAAAGAATGAGCCATCGACATTTTATCCGCCTTCATCAAAATATCACCCGGAAGCCATGTATGCGCGTCAATCGTTTGAAGCCGTGCTACAGGGTCTAATCCCGTTGTGGCCGCGAAGTAGGGTGCCGTAATGGCCTGATAGGGATCCAAATCCATCTCCGCCAACCATGGTACTAAGCGGCCCTTCTCTCCTTCAGAAAACATCTTTGCATTTCCGATATAGCGATCTTCCAGCCGCTGACTGCCGCGAATCAAATACCCGCGGCCTTTGAGTTGGGGCGGAAGTTTTTTGGCAAAGTCGCCCAACTGTTGTCGAATGGGGTGCGGTAGATATTCAAATGGTTTGAGAGCATATGGCTCGCGATAGATCGGGTAGCCCCCAAAAAGTTCATCAGCTCCTTCCCCGGACAACACGACCGTCACATGCCGGCGGGCTTCGCGTGCCAGAAAGTAGAGGGCCGGGGCACTGGGATCCGCAATCGGGTCTTCCTGAGCTTTGACAATCTGCGGCAAATGATCAAGATACTCCTCGGGGCTAATAACTACTTCGTGGTGGCGCGTCCCCAGTATTCGGGCCGTTTCGCGTGACGCTACGAGTTCATTAATTTCTCCGTGATCGCCCGGAAACCCAATACTAAACGTGTCCACCTCTTGCTGCTGCCGTAAAAAGGCCACCACCGCAGAAGAATCGACGCCACTCGAAAGATAGGCCCCACGGGGCACATCGCTCATCATATGTCGTTTCACCGAATCCTTCAGCGTTCGATAGATGGCTTCCGTCAAGGCGGGGAGCGTCCACGAAGAGTCTGGACGGTACTCAACTTGCCAATACCGAACCACCTGCTTGGTTCCCGCGTGATAAGTCAAGTAATGCCCTGGGGGAAGTTTCCAGACCTTGTCGAACATCGTATAGGGCTCAGGAACATATTGGAACGTGAGGTAATGCCATAGCGCCTGTGGGCTCAGCTTAGGGCTAATGAGACCAGATGCGATAAGGCTCCGAATATCGGATGCAAATATGAGACCGTGCGCAGTCTCCGCGTAATAAAGGGGCTTAATGCCAAAATGATCCCGAACCAGATGGAGTGTTTCGTGAGCCTGGTCGACTATCGCTACGGCATACATGCCACGAAGCTGCCGGACCACCGCTTCAATACCGCCATCTTCGTACAAATGCGGAATCACTTCAGCGTCCGATGAGGAATAGAAACGGTGGCCTTTCTTCATCGCTTGATCGCGCAATTCAGCGTAGTTGTAGATTTCCCCATTTACGACACTCCGAATCGAGCCATCTTCGCTACTCATCGGCTGATGCCCGCCTGCCACATCGAGAATCGAAAGCCTCCGAAATCCAATCCCGGCCCAATTGCTGTAAAAGACTCCACGGTCATCAGGACCCCGATGGACCATTGAATCAACCATGCGATCGAGCTGAACCGGACCAATGGAAGCCGTCGGCACCGCAAAAAATCCGCAAACTCCGCACACACATAACGCCTCCTCTGGAATCCAACGAAACCAAGAAACAAAAGATTACCCGCCGAAATAGAGAATTACCTTCCCTTCATCAATGGCACCGCCCCCAATGGATATCGACTGATGCCTAAATATAGATCGCCGTATGAGACGTTCGGCGACCCGCCATGACCTAACTTTGCACCATTGTTTGACACCCATCCCCAACGTCCGGAAATATTT
>JAKADJ010000106.1 GCA_021820645.1 Bacillota bacterium | reverse complement strand
TAATTCTTACGGGTCGCGGCGCGGCAATCATGAGGTGATGGTACGTGGGACGTTTGCCAATCCACGCTTGCGTAATGGGATGGTGGACAAGTCCGGGGGGTTTACGATACATCAACCGTCGGGAGTCGAGATGACGATTTACGATGCCGCGATGAGCTATCGGGAGGCGGGAGTGCCTTTGATCATCATGGCCGGCGAGCGGTACGGATCGGGCAGTTCTCGGGACTGGGCGGCGAAGGGTACGGTGTTGCTTGGTGTAACGGCCGTTTTGGCGCGGTCATTTGAGCGAATACACCGTAGCAACCTTATCGGCATGGGCATTTTGCCGCTAGAGTTTCTGCCTGGCGACTCTTGGGAGACATGGGGAATCCAGGGAGACGAGACAATCTCATGGCCGGGCGTGTCGGGGGCGGACGGCGCTCGGCACGGCACGGTCGATGTGATGGTGACTAAGCCAACGGGCGATACAAGCGTTCATCCTGTGATAATTCGTCTGGACACGCCTGGCGAATGGATCCTCTATCAGAAAGGCGGCATGTTTCCTTTGGTTTTAGATTCTTTGCTCAACGACGATCGGTGAAAAAATTGTCAGCATGGGACAAGGTCCGAGATCAGGATGTCTTTCGACGTCCGAACCGCCTGGCCCATCGTGGACATCATTTCGTCGCTGGGTTCTTCAAGGGTGACTCGAAAACAGGAAAGGGTGGGAACATTGGCGACACGCTACCGGTATGTGGTTGTTGGGGCAGGAATGGCAGGCATGTCTGCTGTCCGGGGTATAAGGGAAGTGGATCCGGAGGGTGAAATTCTCGTTGTGGGGGACGAACCGTTCTTGCCGTATGCGCGCCCCCCTTTGTCTAAAGGACTTTGGCGTGGCGCGAAACTTGAAGCATTGTGGGATCCCGATGCGCTTAACGTAGCCCATCTCCACTACCAGCTGGGTAGCCCGGTGATCGACATCGACCGAGAGGCGCACCTCATTGAAACGGCGACGGGTTTCTCGGCGGAATACGACAAATTACTGTTGGCAATAGGAGGACATGCGCGTCACTTGCCGGGGGTTCATGCGGATATTTACTATCCCGGTAGCCTTGGGGAGCATTTGCGGCTATTACGTCGGTTAGATCAGGGGCCATTACGGATTATCGTCGTCGGTGGGGGGTTTGTTGGCTCGGAAATGGCGGCCGCGTTGTCCGAGGGCGGCCATCAAATCGACTGGATTGTCCCCGAGAACGAACCGTTTGCGCGTCTCTTTCCCGCCACCTTGAGGACACGGCTTTTTAGCGCCTATCAGGATCACGGCGTCGAGGTCACTACTGGCACTCGGGTTGAGAGCATCGAGCAAGCTGGAAACCAGCCCGTGGTGGTTACTAGGGCTGGCCGCCGACTGCTAGCGGATATTGTCGTGATTGGCGCTGGTTGGGAACTGAATATGGGAATTGCCGGGACTCAGGGCTTGGTGGAAACCGATGCGCCCGGAATTTTAGTGGATGCTTACGGCCGCACGGGGGTAACCGACATCTATGCGGCCGGGGACATTGCTCGCCTACAGGGAGACGTTGCCCCCATGATGCATGAGGACCGTGCCCTTACACAAGGTCGAATTGCCGGCCGTAACATGGCCGGTGCCCAGGAAGTCTACGCGACGCGTCCCTTTTTCTATTCGGACATCTACTCTTGGGGGTATGAGGCAGTCGGGCGTTTGGATACCCGGTACGAGATGGTGGAAGATTGGGCGCAGCCGGGGGAGGAAGGGGTTGTTTATTACTTGGACAAGCAACGGCTCGTCGGGATTCTAAATTGGAATGTGTGGGATGGAATTTCCACGGCCCGCACCCTGTTGGACAGTGATCGGGTCTGGAACCCTGACGAACTCCGGGGGCGCATCACCAACGTCAATCCATGACCCCCGTAAGAGCGCGCTTGTTTCGGCGTGGGTTTGGCATGTGGGCGTAGATCGTACCGAAAACACAACATTGGCCTACATCATGCCTCGGACCGCTTGTCCTTGACAGAGGGGGCATGTCGGGACTCGTCTAGGGGACGCGGGGGAGGTCTTCGCTAGGGTAGGTATGTCGTCATAGGGGGGAAGAAGTGGAGACACAAAGGCTGATTCTTAAACCTATCGATAGGGGCCAGAAGGACGCGCGCGGTGTTCGGTGTTTTTGCGAACGTCCGGCCACTTATATCTTGACGACCAGGCGCTATTACTATTGCTCCCAACATGCTGCGGAAACCAGCCGGCTTTACGCGCAGTGGATATTGGCCGGAGGCGGCGGGCGAGAGGGTTCGCGATCTGCGGGGTTCAGGACGGACGCGTAGAGAGCCCTCGTACGACGCCCAGGGAGGATGCAGCGATATGCTGGCGGGCGGGCAAAGGGTGGCTCGGAACTTAAAATTGGGAAGAGGAAGTGTATAAATCAGATGACCGTTTCAGGAGAGAAGCCTCCGTGGCTTAAAGTCAAGGCAACGGCGGGTCCCAACTACCAGAGGCTCAAGGGTATCATGCGGGGGAAGACCTTGCATACGGTCTGCGAAGAAGCGCGTTGTCCCAACATCTTCGAGTGTTGGGACCGAGACAAGACGGCAACGTTTATGATTTTGGGCGATACGTGTACCCGAAACTGTCGGTTTTGTGCGGTCAAGAGCGGGCGGCCAGGAGGACAGGTAGATTGGGAGGAACCTGACCGAGTGGCAGCGGCCGTCCACGAAATGGAGCTAGATCATGTGGTCATTACGAGCGTTGACCGGGACGATCTTCCCGATGGCGGGGCCGCTCTCTTTGCCGCGACCGTTATGGCCATCCGCCGCCAAGCTCCCGGCTGTCAGGTTGAACTTCTCATTCCGGATTTTGCGGGTGACGAGAAGGCCCTGAAGGTGGTCGTGGACCAGAACCCGGACATCTTAGATCACAATGTCGAGACGGTTCGGCGCACCACGCCTCGGGTCCGTTCCCGGGCCAAGTACGATCGTTCCCTGGAGGTCTTGCGAAACGCAAAGCTCATCAATGCCGCACAACGGACTAAATCGTCCATCATGCTGGGCGTGGGCGAAACATGGGAAGAGATACTAGAGACTTTGGACGACTTAAGGGCTGCAGGGGTTGATATCGTGACCATCGGTCAGTATTTGCAACCGACTCAAAAGCAGATGAGCGTCGAGCGAATCTACACCCCGGATGAATTCGACGCTTTGCAGGTGGAGGGAATGCGTAGGGGCTTCCTCCATGTGGAGTCGGGACCCTTGGTGCGGACGTCATACCATGCCGCCCACCAGGCACGAAAAGCCATGGCTAGTGAGGCTTGAAGGCGATGAGCCGGGACATCCATATGTCCCGGCCTTGTTTCTTATGATGGAAGAGCCTCTAATAGTTCCGCGAGATCCCTTACTGGCATCGATCCGGATTCTTCAGATACACCGTCTGTCAGCATGATGAGGCAATAAGGGCAGCCGGTAATTAACTCGTCGGCACCCACATCTAGGGCCTCACGGGAGCGGTTGCGGTTAATTCGTGTGCCAGTTTTCTCTTCCATCCACATGCGTCCCCCGCCCGCACCGCAGCAAAATCCCTTCTCGCGGTGCCGGGGCATTTCCTTGAGTTCCAGCCCCGTCCCCTGAATGATTTCCCGTGGTGCGTCATAGATTCCGTTATGCCTACCAAGGTAACAGGGATCGTGATAGGTGACGGACCCGGGTTCTTCGGTTTGGACAGAGCGCAGGCGCCCCTCAGCCAGTAACTGTTGAAGGAATTGGCTATCGTGATAGACTTCGAACGATCCGCCTAGGGCCGGATACTCATTGGCGAAGGTATTGAAACCGTGGGGACAACTGGTAACGATGGTGGTAACGCCCGCTTGCTTTAGCGTTTCGATGTTTTCTGTCGCCATGGTTTGAAAGAGGTATTCTTGACCCATACGGCGGGCGGGGTCGCCCGTGCAGCGTTCGAGGGCTCCCATCACGCCGACGTCCACTCCCGCGTCGCGCATCAATTGCACGGTGCGCAAGGCGGGCTTCCGCGCCCGCGGGTCAAAACTGGCCGCGCAACCCAACCAATAGATGACCTGGGGTTTATCGCCCTTCGATACGTCCTTGATGCCGGCTTCTTCGGCAAACGTTTTTCTCCCTTCATCAGGTAGCCCCCAGGGATTTCCGGCGCCTTCCATACCTTTGAAGGCACGGGCCACGTCGGTAGGAACGTCGCCCTGGGTAAGAACGAGGTCTTGGCGCATGGGAATAATTTTGCTTAGGTGGTTATTGTCGACGGGACAGGCATTAACGCAAGCGCCGCACGTGGTACAATCCCACAAGGCTTGGTCGCTAATGATATTGCCCGCTAAAGTTTCGTCCATGGCGGCTAAGTCGTCTCCACCCGCCACCTGAGTAGAAACGCGGTCCAGCTGATGGCGCAGATCAATCATTAGTTGCATAGGTGAAAGCACCTTTCCCGTTTGGTGAGCCGGGCATGCGTCGTCACATCGACCACACTGGACGCAAGAGTACGGGTCCATCATGTCTTTCCAGGAGAGGTCTCGCACGGTGCTAAGGCCGAAGTGATCTGCATTCTCATCTGTAAAGTCAATGGGAGAGATGACGCCAGTAGGCAACATGGTTTTGAGGGCAATATTAAAAGGGGCGACTACCAGGTGAAAGTGCTTAGAATAGGGAAGGTAGACCAGGAACCCCAATTCCGCCACTAACTTTACTGCGTCAAAGGCGTAGCCCCATGAGGCGGTATGGATATAGGGCCCAAGAATATGGTGTAAAATCCACGTGCCCAGTGGAGCATAGCCTTGGATCCAGTGGTTTCCCAAGCCCCACGCTTCGCGACACAGGTCGGTTAAGACAATTATTACAATGAGACCGAGAATAATCCCAGCATCCAGATTTCTTTTGAGGCGTGGTGTGCGAACAAGATACCGTTTGATGAAAGCCATCACTGAAGCCAGGACCACCAACCCGGCGAAGATATCGTCTACTGGCGTTAACCACACGTCAAGCCAGCGCGGTTCTGGACCAAAGTGCATCCATGCACCTTGCCAAAGAAACCATAGAGTGTTAATGGTGAGGAATAGAAAGCCCCAAAAAATGATGAAGTGAGCCAGGCCAGAATACCGATCGCGAAAGAGTTTTTTGTGTAAAAGCACCTCTTGAAACAGTCCGACGCCACGTTTCAGGTGCGGCCCCTCGACATGGTGGGGCTGCCCCAGGGAGAACACCACTCCCTTTTCCAGAACTAAAAGACCGAACCAAAGAACGGAAAAGGCTAGGGTTACGAGAAAGAATAGCTGAAAACCGTTCATCAGATCATGCCTCCACTTTGAACCTCACGTTGGGGAAACGATCTCTTGGAACGCCGCCGTCAGCTTCCTATGACGACCGGGCCGGACTCCTGCCCCTCAGCGCAAGGGATCGCCGAGTCTTTTTCACTCTAGCGAATTCGTGGCCGAGAACCGTGACGGAAGTCACAGGAGGCGGAGTAGACTTCCACAAGCATTGTTGGCAAGGGTGAGCAATATTTCGACAAAATCGTGATGGTCATCACACAGGACCTCGCGTATAGGACCGATAATGAAACAAGACATTCCCCAAATGTGATACTCGGATGTGGAATTGATGGTAGGAGTACCTGCAGTGGCGGGAGAGTACCAGTACGGGTTCAACGACGGCGATGTCAGCGTTTTGAAATTTGCCAGCGGGCTAACCCGCAATACCGTGGAAGAACTATCCCGGATTAAAAAAGAACCCAAGTGGATGCTTGATTTTCGGCTCCATTCGTTAAAGGTGTTTTGGAAGAAGCCCATGCCGACGTGGGGAGCCGATTTGAGTCGGCTCAACTTTGACGACATTGTGTACTATGTGAAGCCTGCAGAGAATCACGGACGCACGTAGGAAGAAATGCCCGAGGCTATCAAGGATACTTTTGAGCGTTTGGGGATCCCCGAAGCGGAGCGAAAGTTTTTAGCAGGCGTATCTGCTCAGTACGAGTCGGAAGTGGTTTATCACAGCATTCGCGGTGATCTGCAAAAGCAGGGTGTGGTTTTTCTTGACACCGATTCGGCATTGAGGGAGTTTCCTGACCTCGTTCGTGAATACTTTGGGACGGTAATTCCGCCAGAAGACAATAAGTTCGCCGCGTTAAATTCAGCCGTATGGTCCGGGGGTTCCTTTGTCTATATCCCCAAGGGGGTGAATTGTGATGTGCCCCTTCAAGCATACTTCCGCATCAACTCGGAAAATATGGGTCAATTCGAGCGGACGCTCATTATCGCTGAAGAGGGGTCATTCGGGCACTACGTCGAAGGCTGCACGGCTCCGAGCTACAATAGCCAGTCGCTGCATTCTGCCGTTGTTGAGGTGGTGGTGAAGGATCAGGCGCGGATGCGCTACACGACGGTGCAAAACTGGGCGCCGAATGTGTACAACTTGGTGACTAAACGGGCCGTGGCCTACCGTGATGCCACGATGGAGTGGGTGGATGGAAACTTTGGATCCAAAGCGACGATGAAATACCCTTCGGTCTATTTGTTGGGCGAAGGTGCCAAGGGCATGGTTCTGTCTATTGCTGTGGCTGGCGAGGGGCAGCATCAGGACACAGGCACTAAGATGGTTCATGTCGCTCCGCATACGACCTCCACGGTGGTGTCGAAGTCCATAAGCCAGCACGGGGGCAAGACCACCTATCGTGGTTTGGTTCACTTTTCTCCCACGGCCGACGACGCCAAGGCCAACGTGCGATGTGACACGCTCATTATGGACGATGACTCGTCATCCGATACCATACCCTACAGCGAGGTGGAGCATGCAAATGTGTCCATGGAGCACGAGGCCACGGTTACCAAAGTAAGCGAAGAGGCCCTCTTTTACCTTATGAGCCGGGGCCTTTCTGAGGAGGAGGCAACGAGGACCGTGGTCATGGGGTTCGTCGAGCCATTCACCCGCGAGCTCCCGATGGAATTTGCCGTGGAGATGAATCGACTCATTAAGTTTGAGATGGAAGGCGCCATCGGATAAGTCGGGGTGCATAGGCAGGGAGGCGAACGGTATGAGCTTCATAACCTCGAAAGAGGACTTGGAAAAGGGGATCTTGTTCACCACGGTCGACAAAGCCGTCCAGTGGGCTCGTAAGTCGTCGATTTGGCCGGCAACATTCGGACTTGCGTGTTGTGCAATCGAGATGATGAGTGTGACGAATTCTCGCTATGACATCGCCCGTTTTGGCTCCGAAGCTTTTCGCGCCTCGCCCCGGCAAGCCGATTTGATGATTGTGGCGGGACGGGTGAGTCAAAAGATGGCACCGGTGCTTAGGACCATTTGGGAGCAGATGCCGGAACCGA
>JAKADJ010000105.1 GCA_021820645.1 Bacillota bacterium | reverse complement strand
GGATGCACCGCCACCGCAGTGTCACCTAACATGGTTTCGGGTCGAGTGGTGGCCACTGTTATCGACCCATCCTGGCCCTCTAGCGGGTAGACGATATAAGTTAGTTGCCCGGCTTGATCTTCATGCTCCACCTCGATATCGGAGAGGGCTGTGCGGCAAGAGACACACCAATTAGTAATATAGTGGCCGCGATATAGGAGCCCTTCTTCGTAGAGTCGCACAAACACTTCCGTTACTGCCGAAGACAAGCCAGAATCTAGGGTGAATCGCAGGCGACTCCAATCCACCGAAGCCCCGAGTCGTTCCACCTGATTTAAAATTTCGTTCCCGTACTGATCCTTCCACTGCCAGACCCGCTCAATGAACGCGCCGCGACCCATGGCTCGCCGATCTAATCCTTCTTGCCGGATCATCTCATCAACCTTCATTTGGGTGTGGATCCCCGCGTGATCGGTTCCCGGGATCCATACCGTATCGTCACCCAACATACGGTGGTAGCGCACTAAGATATCCTGCCAAGTGGTGTTTAAGGCATGGCCAACATGAAGCACCCCCGTAACATTAGGCGGAGGCATGGCAATGCTAAACGTGGGTGCACCGGGTTTCCCCTGCGGTTTGAAATATCCGGCGTCGCGCCACCTCTGATACCATTTCCGCTCGACTGACTCGGGCTCGTACCGTGAACTTAACTCCATCTCGCTTCCCTTTCCTTTCTTGTAATCGGAGTTTCGCCACCCGTTCTAACGAAACAGAAAATGGTCCTCTTCGCTTAAGGGCGAAAAGGACCATTTCGCGGTACCACCTTAATTCGTGCCCCTGGAAGGGACACACCTCATCGTCGCGCTAACGGGCTGCCCGTCTTGGTTTGTGCAGGGCACTACCAAAAAACCTCTAGATCGACCCCCAAGCCCTACCTGATGGGATTACACCGATCCCCACTCTCTAGGCAGGCTGGTACTTGGTTTGTTCCGTCATCGGTCACCTATTGTATCCCATTATAATGCGGAGCCTAGTCTTGAACAACCGCCAGAATGTCGTCGGACGACAAAATCAAATGCTCATCGTTGCCAATCTTAATTTCGGTTCCCGCAAATTTTGCGAACAACACTTTTTGGCCGTTCTTGACTTTAACGTCTTCACTCTCGCCCACCGCAACCACGAGGCCGGTCTGGGGCTTGTCCTTCGCGGTGTCTGGTATGTAAATACCACTTTGCGTACGCTCTTGCTCACTCACCAACTTAACTAAAACACGGTCTCCCAAAGGTTGCACCTGCATTGCAACGTTCCTCCTTGACTCATCTTTAAATGGGGCTCGAAAAGTTATGGACCCACTTTATCGTGGCATCTAACATTATATCTAAAGACGGCTTGCTGTCAATTTGTCGCCTACCGCCACAATCTTCAGGTGGGACGTATTAATCGGTCCGTATCCTCATAGCCTGTCAACGGACAAATAATCGAAGCCCAGGCGGGAACCTACTATGACCTTGCTCAAAATTCTGTTGTGCATCGCACTCTCATGCGCCCTCACCGCGTGCGGAACCGCTACGCCCAGGAGTCCCAAAGTTTCATATCCGGTGGTGAGAGTCTATGTGCAGCCCTCTACGACCTTATCCACGTTACCACTCCAGGTGGCAGCGCGTTTAGGGTTCTTCGCGCAACAGCACATCCAAGTCGAGTGGGTTCGTCATCAAGACAGGGCCACCCTTCAAGTCGGCAATGGGGAAACCCCTTATCCGATCGATGGGTTCCTGACGCAAAAGCCTGATCTGGTCTTAGTGGCTCCTATCGCTGATCCCCACTTTCGATGGCGTAGCTTAACCCATCTCCCGATATTTTACGCAAAGCACGTAGGGCCCCTGGTCCCCTACCTAAGGGCTGTCCTGGCCTCCCACCAGGTCGTACCTGAAGCGTTTACCGCCTTAAATTTGTCGCAAATCACGGAGCGTTGGCGACAAAAGACGCTACCGTGGGTGGTGGTAACCCTAAAGGATTACTTCCAATTGCGGGGAGCGGTGCCTGGTTCGACAGTCCTGGCATTTATTGGCGCTTCCACCGGCCCGGTGCCGGTCACGATGATTACCGGCACCAGCCCTCATGCGTTGGCGTTTGTCAGTGCCGTCAATTTGGCCTTATGGTATCTACACACCACGAGTCCAGAGTCTATCGCGCAATTACTGCGCACCGATAAGCCCGATCCCTCACTTGGCCCGGCGGTGAAGCGCGCTCTTCATTATCGGTATTGGCCTACCACCGTGGTGCTGACCCCGCCAGTATATCAGCGCGGCCAGAGACTCTTGACCCCATCCGGACCGTGGCCTTCATATAGCATCCGCGTCGATGCCAAACTGGCTGAGGCGGCCCTTACCTATCGGGCACCTTAGCCCTCCATTCGATGCCTCTCCATCAACAATAAATCGGCGGTGCCTTCTAGACGTCCATTGGCTACCAGTCGTGCCACCGTGCGAAACCCGGCCTTCAGATACGATCGAATCGCCCGGACATTATCTTGCTGAACCCGCAGATAAATACGATCTAAGTTCATTCCTGTAAAACCTAGTTCCACAACTTCTCTCACGGCCTCTGTGCCGTACCCGTATCCCCAATAATCTTTATTCCCGATGGCAATGCGAAGCTCGGCCTCGCGGGTCCGCCAGATGATCTGTTCGAGCGCCACATCTCCAATAACCTGGCCCTCATTATCGGTAATTGCAAAATCCGCCCGGGACCGATCCCGCGTCATGTCATTCCACCAAGTTTCTAATCCGCCTGGTTCATGTGTCATGCGTCCCGTGAGTCGCTTAATCTCCGGATCCTTATCCCACCCGGCAATCAGGTCTAAGTCTTCATATCGCAGTCGACGGATTCGTCGACACGTTGTTCGTGGAGCCAACACCATTCATCGGTCACCTCACCAGCGCTAAAAACATCACGGGAGCTATTCGACATCGAACCCGAAGTCTCCTCTTAAATCGCTCGTGTCCTGTCCGACTTTCTTCTGGCATAATTGGAAAACCTTTCGTACCTTGATCACGTAGGTCGATCTATCTTAAGCAACTGTGGGGTTTCAGTGTCTGAACGGCTACGCTTCCTTAAAGCTTAAAACTTCCGGTATACTAAGGGCCACGACCGAGAAAACGAGGAGCCCCCAATGAAGCCTTCTGAATTTGTCATCGAACATCCCGAGACGGACGCGGCAGTTGCCCGCATGCTCACGATGCTAAATCATGTGTACCATCGGGATCCGGCCACGCATCATGGAATGGAGCGGGAATTCCCCCATCTTTTTACATCCGACAACCGCGATCACCTATACTATGTGGCCCTGGACGACCGGGTTGTCAGCATGGTCGGCGTTTTGCCGCAGACGATGCTTCTTTACGGTTATCCGCTAGCCGTGTGGTCCATCGGATGCGTGGCGACTGACCCCGAGTACGAAAAACGCGGGATCGCCACCCAAATCTTGCACCGCGTGTTTCAAGACGGTGTAGAGGCAGGCATTCCCCTCACGGTCATCTCGGGAGAACGCGGACTTTATCGTCGCTTGGATGCCGTGCCAGTCGGAGCCATGATGGAAGTGTCCGGCCCCCTTAGTGCCTGGGAAAACTTCGTATCGTCCATGCCCTACGCCACTGGAACCCTCCGAGAAATTGCGGCTCGGGATCGGAGCCGTATGGCGCCTCGGTTGCTACCCTTATATCAGAATCATTCCGTCCGGTTTTCCCGCACTGCCAAGCAAATGGGCACATTATTGGATGCGCTCTGGTTTGCGCGACCCCACTATGACCAAAGGCTCTGGGTCGTCGAATCCCACGGGATACCGATCGGCTATGTCGTCCTCTACCGATCCCTCCGGCAACCGGAACATCTTACCGTGATGGAGTGGGGCGGCTCCCCACTCGCCATCCTTCCTAACCTGGCCCATATTACCCGCGCCTTCGGTAGCCATACCTTGACTCTCAATCTCCCCATCCATCTATCATGGCTCGACACCACCTTTCACGCCCATGGCATCCAAACCCAAAGGCTTCCTCTCCAAGGCACGGTGCGAGTGCTTAACACGGCGCACCTGGTAGACGATCTGAATCCCCTGATCCGGGAGCGCCATGGAGCTCCCCTCAACCTAAAAGAAGCGGACGATGGAATTTGGCGGGGGACCGGCCCCGAAGGCGACGCGCTAACTTTAACAGCAGCCCAAATTCCGGGATATCTCTTTAATGCAGAACCTGATGGATTAGCGTTGCCCATGGCGTGGACCCACGACTTAAACTTTGTGTAAAAATGAAATTAAAATTGGAGCGATTTTTAGACCAGTTTTGACATGAATTTTCTGAACCCACGGAGGGAACTGGACACCGAGATCTCAAAAATCCTTATCTGACAACATTATTAGGGCTTATTCCCGATCGATGAATCGTCTAAAATTGGATCAGTGGTCCATACCTTTCGAAGCAGGAATTTTCGTAAGACATCGCGAATACTCTCCTGTTTACTACTATTGTTTTGGGAGGTATCCCTTGATGAACAAATGGGCGGTGTCGCTGACAGCAGCGGGTCTCCTATCGGCAGGGTTAGCAGGTTGCGGCAGCGCACCCTCGACCACGGCCAGTAGCGTTCCCCTCGTTGAAGCGATTGGTCAAAACCCCGACAACCTAACGCCGGCCCTAGGAGGTCTCGCGGTGGACAATACGCCCACGTCCTTGATGGACATGGGCCTCATGTATTTGACCCCAAAAGACACCTGGGCTCCGGGTATCGCGACAAGTTGGAGCGTCTCAAAAAACGGGTTGAATTACACATTTAATCTAAACCCCAAAGCCACCTGGTCTGATGGCAAACCGATTACGTCGGCCGACATCATCTACACTTGGCACTACATGACCAACCCGAAAATACAGATCCTCTACAATACCGGTTGGAATTACGTCAAGAACGTGGTGGCCGAAGGCCCCCACAAAGTCGTATTTCAACTAAGCCAACCCTATGCACCGTTTTATTCCACGGTCGGCGGTACCACCATTGTCCCTAAGCACATCTTTGATAAGTGGACCGTCAACCAGATTAACCATGGCATCTACGACAAAGGTACCCCGGTGGTTTCTGGCCCCTACGTCATGACCAAGTGGGTCACCGACCAGCAGCTTACCTTTGCCCCGAACCCGCATTGGTGGGGACCGCCGGTACACATCAAGAAAATCATCGTGCAAGTGGTGCCGAACACTAACACGCAATTTAACATGCTGGCCACCGGCAAACTCACCATGGGCGGCATTCCTTCGGCAGACATTTCTCAGGTTGGCACCTTGACCAAGCATTTTAATATTATTAAACCCCTCGGTGCCACCTATGACCTGATTCAGTTGGACGAGAACAATTTCCTCAAGAACGTGGTGGTCCGACGCGCTCTCGACTATGCCACACCCAAACAACAAATTGTAACCAGCATCATGCGGGGGCAAGCCGTGGTGGCGCATGGCGACCAGGTTCCCGGTGGGTATTTCTATGACCCGAATGTCCCCCACCGCACCTTTAGCCTGACTAAAGCCAAGCAGCTGTTGGCCTCCCAAGGCTTCACCAAGGGTGCTGGCGGGTGGCTTTATAAAAACGGCCAAGAGCTGAAGATTCCGATTTGGACCGGGGCTACCTCACACAGCGAAACCGACATTGCTCAAGTCGTCTCGCAAGACTGGGAAAAGATTGGCGTCTACGCTCCGGTACACACCGCAGGGTGGTCGATTGTGTTTGGCAACGGGACCCCGCAAAACCCCGGCCCCCAGGTAAACGGAAAAGATGAAGCGCTGATCTTCTCCTGGGGCCAAGGCGTGTTTCCCGATGACACCATCGACTTCAACTCTAAGTATGTTCCCAAGAGTCCGTTACAACCATCGCCGCAAGAAAACGGGGAGCGCTATGTGAACCCCCAAATGGACGCGCTGCAGGCTCAAGGTGTGACCTTGTCAAGCCGTCCGGCACGGCGTAAGGTCTACGACAAGATTCAACTCCTGGAACAGAAGACGTTACCCATTATATTCTTGTTCTGGTACAAGACGGATACAGCGGTTTCGAAGAATTTGCACGGTTACGTGCAAACCACGTTCGGCACGTCTCCGGTGTGGGACTGGTCCTTAAACTAGGGCCCCCCAATCACGTAATGCAAGAGGTGTCTGAGGGCGATGCCTAGGGGTCGCCCTCAATACTCTTGAAAGGAGGTTCACCGTGGCAAAATACTCGTTGCAACGGTTTTTAGAAGCCATTCCCTTATTGTTTTTGGTCACCATCGTGACCTATTTCATTATGAATTTGACTCCGGGTGGCCCTCTCGCGGTATATTTACACAACCCCCATGTCACCCAGTCACAAATTGCCGTGCTCGCCAAGCAACTCGGATTGGATCAGCCCTGGTACGTCCGCTATTTTAAATGGCTTTGGTCTTTACTGCACGGAAACTGGGGATATAGCTACTTTAGTGGTCAACCGGTTATCCAACTCATCGGTGAGCGCCTCCCAAACACGCTTATTTTAATGGGGGCCGCCTTTTTGGTCTCCCTCACGCTCGGGATTCCGCTTGGCATCTACTCGGCCACGCACCAGTATTCCCTGTTTGATTACTCGTTCTCGTTCGGATCGTTCTTTGCGTGGGCCATGCCGAGCTTTTTCTTCGGCCTCTTATTGCAAATGGTTTTTGCCGTAAAACTGGGGTGGCTACCGGTAGCTGGCATGTATTCGGAATTCTATCCCCCGTCTTTTTTGGAACTCATCCGTCACCTGATCTTGCCCACGACGGTGCTGGGTCTGGGGAGTCTAGCCGGATGGAGTCGATTCATGCGCTCGGGATTGCTTGAGGTCGTGCGCCAAGATTACATTCGGACCGCGAAGGCTAAAGGACTCAAAGAACGCACCGTCATTCTTAAACACGCTTTAAAAAATGCGTTGTTGCCCATTGTCACCATCATTGGGATGGACCTTCCGGCTTTCTTTGGCGGCGCCGTCATTACCGAAGAAATTTTTGCCTGGCCCGGCATGGGCCGACTGTTTCTCACGTCGTTAAACGACCGCGATTACCCGATTCAAATGGCGGCCCTGCTGATCAGCGCCGCATTATTAATCCTCGGCAATCTATTGGCCGACCTGGCCTATGGCTTGTTAGATCCGCGTATCCAATATAACTAAGTGAGGTGAGGGTTTTGGCAACCGCAAACTTGCCACCGCTTACAGGAGAACTGGAAGCCGATCCAATGGGAGATACCCAGCCGTCGGGGTTGCGCCGATTTTGGCGCCGCTTTTCACGGCATAAGCTGGCCTTAATTGGACTTGGTATTCTGGTCTTTTTACTTTTAGTGGCGATTTTTGCCCCGTTTTTAACACCCTATAGCCCCACCAGCCCGAACTTAACACAGGTGCTACTGCCACCGAGTGCGGCACATCCGTTG
>JAKADJ010000104.1 GCA_021820645.1 Bacillota bacterium | reverse complement strand
ATACACAGTGGTCGCATTCCTTCGGACACCGCTAACGCCCATGGCAGGCCTGTCCAGGTCAGTAACGGCGAGGACGCATCAAGGTGCTGGCGAAAATTTCTATCGCTGATGGCGAGCACAACGCTAAACCGCTAAGCGCGACCAGCCTCCATTCCGTAGCCAATGCCGATACACAACCGGCGTGCCTGCAGCATGGTCTGCACAATAAAAGTACAGCGAGTGATCCAGTTTCACCGACGCAACTTGTCCACAGAAGCATCAATGAGCCGTCGCACCGTGATTTGTAATCGACTTCAAATGGGTCAATAAGTCTTGCATGGAACGAGTCCCCGTCCAATTTTTATGATCGGCATCATCGTATCGCGAGGTTAACCATTTATCGGAGTCGCATCCAATCCAATTGACCCATGATCTGCTAAACCCACCAGAGATCCGCGTCAATACGATCCATGACGATCGTGGAGGTGTGCTTCGGTCTATTGTGTCCTCTTGCGGCATACTCGACGCTCCTTGCTGGTTGGGTAAGAGGTCGAAAGCCGATCTTCGCGTCTGAAACGTAGACTCGAGTATATAATACGTGTGCAAGGGTTGGACATGGTTCTTCCCGACTGCACTCTCTACCAAAAAAGCCTGCGTTGGAAGTATGATTCCGAGAACGTTCCCACCACGACAAGTCTTGAACCTCTGGCCTCCTGATTCGTAGTCGGATTCGTGGGTCAGGTCGTGTGCGCTCTCATGTGGCTAGATGAGATGCTATGAGGATTTCCAGGATCGTAGGTTGAGTTCGTTAAGGAATTTTAGGATTGCGTAGGTGTTGTTCTGTTAGCAACTTGTTAGCAAAACAGTGGACTAGAGAGTTTAAATCCGACGAACCAGCCACATCATAAATTTGCGATCTGTCCTGAAACAACAAAAAGGGCGGCGCCGCCGACGAGGTACGATATCATCCGCCTCAGAGAAATACCACTGAGCGATTTTCCATGCAGCGACGGCCGGCCCTATCGAGAGCCCTTATGGATCATGTTGGTTACAATTTCATGCAGTTCCTCTAGATAAGCTTTATGCGGGGTAGTAGCCAGAGGAGCCCCACTAAAATAAACGTAATCACCGGGCAACGTTTGTCGTCTCAAAGATAATTGGTATCCCGTTCCACCGGCAACTGAATCACCCGCGAAAGGACTTGAGCGTTCGGCCACGTGAAATGACACGCCTGGGATTATCTCTTCCGACTTGGTGAGGGAGCCTATGGCATTGACCAGTTTCCGAAACTTCGGTGCCCACAAAACATCAAGTGACGCTGGTAATTGAATCGTCATTTCAGAGTAATCCAGGACACGATGAGGTTCCCCTACGACCGCACTGCCATCAGCTGTTTTTGCACTTCGACGTACCGTTTCGAAGAACTGAGTTGTAAGCCTTGGAAGAACTTCAGAAGGGCCAGCAATGTCAAAAACAACCCTCTGAGCCTCTACATGTAGAAACCGCATCATTACTGACCCAAGCTCGGGATCGTTCCATGTACCAACGTGAAACACCACACCCGGCGGTATAGTATTCGGTACTGGGCCAAACGTAGCAGGAGGGCGACTGAGCGTCACGCGCTGGAAAGAGAAGTGTCGACGCACCGCATCTACGACGTTCGGTAGACTCATCGCTGTCAGTCGAATATCGTCTCCAAGAAAATCAAAAGACTGTCGCGCTGATAATATAACCGTGTTCGCCATGTTATGCCGCACTCGCAATGACATCGCTTTGCTCTATGTCGCCGTTTCCTGTTGGATACGATTGCACTCGAAGTTCCACATCTAAGTCATTGTTATCAAAGTTGTAGAACAGATCTTGGAAATATCCTTGCGTTCGGGTATGGATGGGCTCAAGCGTTATGTCTTTAGGGAAGACTCCGCAGGCAATCGCAAAGTCCACGTAACGTCTAAGAGATATGCTGCCTTCTAAATCATGTTCCCATCGAGCCACCGCTGGTTGAGATGTCCCCATTAACCCAGCGACTTCTTCCTGACTTAATCCGGCTCCTCTTCGGGCCTCAAACAACGCAACCATAGCACTTGTGAGAAAGTGGTCTTTTAGTATTTGTAATTTCGCCGCTTCTGATTTAATGTCACCGAGAGCGTCTTGTATAGTTCCTGTGACTTGGAACAAATCTTCATTTTCCATAAGTCCTGTCTCCTCACTACCTAAAGTGTTCGTATAGAGTCTTCGCCCGATCAACCGCCAAATCCACATCTTGGGGGTTACGTGCACCGGTCTTTCGCCACGTATGAATCCAGTATGCCCGGGAAACATCTTCGAGAATCATCAAGGCGATACGCCAAGCAGCGACGCGAATTTCAACTACACGATACCTCCCCTGACGGTGTGCCAACTGGTCAAGGCAAAATCCTGGCGGAATGTCTTCATCCGAACGGCTCTTTTTCCAGACTTGTTCGAACTCGTTTGCTCGACTTAAAACACGTGCTCTTCCAGGTTCTCTGAGCTTGTTAACGGCTTTATCGAAAGCTGCTATCTTAACAAAGCAAGTGTCCGAACGTTGCAACTTTTTGTTGCCCCTCTATTTATATCAAATAAGTTATACAATGTGCTAGTCCCATTGAGTTTTTTGTTGTAATTTTTATTGCATCAGACCACGGCCAAATATCACTTCCACAAATAAAAATCGGTCGTTTCTATTGTCATGCATGGTTCTGTACCCATACAGCTCGCCACAAACATCGTCCCGCGTAACCATTTTCACTATAACACGAATTGATTAAGCGGGATATCAACACAAGGAATGCCTTCCTCAATGGAACAAGGTCCTCGGAATTCATTTGATCACGACGACGGCATGACATCCACCGATGCCCGTACTTGGACTTGGATGGGCGGTGGCCATTCATCTTCTGGTATACTAAGCCTGTCGGCCCCCATAGGGTCTGACTTATTATGCGCACCTGAGGAGAGCGCGATTGACCACGACCTACGGATGACCGTTCTTCATCTCTTCAATATCGTCGATCCCGTAGACCTCTTTGATCTGACCGGCATGCCGGACGAGTATCTGACCGAAGTAGATGATCTTCTGTGCGTTATGCGGGCCAATCCACCTCGCCACACGGAAGCAACCGTTGAACAGGTACGTACACCGCGTCTTACACGACAACTTCCGATCGAAGCGCCCCGTCAGCATTGTCTTAATCGACGATTCGTCGACAAGGCGAGATCTCGAAGTGAAAAGACGTTCTAGCTCCCAACTGCCGCAGAAGCACCTACTGCCCCCGACCCACGTGAACGCCGTTTGGCCGAAATGATTTGGAAGGCGACGCAGGAAACGGTTGCTAATCCCTCGGTACGCCACCTATACTCTGACAACGCGGGAAGGTTTCCGGCCAAGCCCCTTGAATGAGAGACCACTGTCATCGAGATTGAGTTGAAGCGACCGTCGTTCGTTGCTTGGTATCGCAACCCGCCATGGGCCGCCCCATCCACAATTCGGATTGCCTACCAGGACGACGCTGAAAAATGGGCCTCGCTCCAAGTGGACTTCATTATCATCTCTCGCCGCGACGATGGCAGCCTCGCTGCATCCATCGTCGACCCGCATGGAGACCACCTGGCCAATGCGAAGGCCAAACTGCGGGGACAAGCGGACTACGCTGAGAAGTATGGCCACCGCTACATACGGATTGAGTCGATCGCCAAGACGTCTAGCGGACGCTTGCGGTCCCTGACCTGCTCGATTCGAAGGTTCGCGATGCAGTGCGGAGGTTCGAGGGAGGCAAGGTAACGGCTCTTTACGAGTCCGACTCTGCGACCGACTGGCAATAGCGGTTGGGGCCGTGCTCTTTGTTGTCCATGTCGTCACAGTTAGGCCGGGCCGCCTTCGCCATCACCTCTGCGTCGTCACCGGGGACAGCGAGGCATTTAATCCCGCCCGCCGCTGACAAACGCCAGAAAATCCTGTAGGGTAAAGTCGGTTGCGTCATGACGTTACACGGCGTGGGCCAATCTTCGTGCATCACGGATCAGTTCTCGGCCGGTCGCCCCGCGCAGCCTCCGATGGTGAAGCCACCGATCTACCCAGTACCCTGTTAATTCACCGTCGGGATCGAATGGGAATTCCATTGGCCTTGCCTCACCTCGAGAGTACGGTACCGCAAGATAAGAACCCAAATCATGTCCAAAAATTTCTTGCTATTACTGGGTTTCGGTATACTCCCACTGACAACAAGTCCGACCATCCTACGGCTCTGCCCGCTTAAGGGCCCGATACAAAGTGGTTCGCGATACGTGTAGCGCATCAGCCACCTGCTGGGTCGTCATATCCGAATTCGTGAGCAATTGCTGGGCCATACGGATCTGTGCCGGCGATAGTTGCTTAGGGCACCCACCCACTCGACCTCGATCCCGCGCAGCGGCCAGTCCGGCTTGGGTTCGCTCGCGGATGAGAGCCCGTTCAAATTGCGCCAGAGTACCGAATATGAAAGAGCGGTTGGCCGCCCGCGGTGGCTGTGTCAATTTGCTCTTGAAGACTCTTCAGGCCAATACCCCGGCCCTTCAACTCCTCGACGAGTTGGATTAGGTGGGCCAGGGACCGTCCTAACCGGTCGAGTTTCCACACAACCAGCGCGTCGCCTCGGCGGGCGCATAGGTAAGTGCCTCGGAAAGTCCGGGCCGCTCGGTTGTAGCCCCGGAAACCACATCACGAAAACTCTGGTCGCAGCCTACCTGTTTCAGAGCATCTTCTTGTAGCGCCATGGTCTGGTCGGTCGTCGAGACTCGTGCATACCCAATTAACATGAGACATCCCTCCGGTCCGAGTGTTGCAAATCTCATCCTCCGAGTCGAATTCGGCAGCCCTGTTTTAAAACACGGTTCTGCAACTCAAATCACGCCATTTTTATGAGGTGACTGACACATACGGAGAGCGTTTCAATAACGAAGGTTTTGGACTTTCTCTGATGGACCATTTGGCGTACTTACCCATCGCGCACCGCATCCCGTTTCGATGTGTACCTTGCGACAACGAGATCGTGTCGACCGTGTACGGCGATTGATAGGAGTGATGAAGTCGTCAACATTTCTTGGGCCCGTGTCTTGAACAGCGACTATCGAGGCCGGCTATACCCCTAAATCCCAAAAAACAATAACGAATCGTTGTCGTACGCTTTATTGGGATCCATCCAATAAATAGGACTCTCCTGCACTTTTTCTACAGGGCGACGAAAGATCTTCATCCCTTCTCGTTTTAAGATGTATATTCGTGTCCTTGTGCCGCTTTGGCGCCGTTTTTGGGATGTTGCACCTAAGACGCGAGCACTAGTATGATTATCCTTGCGAGTGCACCATTCCGACGTTTCAGGGCTCGGCCTTTTTGGGGGAATCAAGGCCGAACCCCTCAGTGACCATGTTGCCCTCACGGTTGGCTCAGAGGACCTCGTGCGGATGCGCAAGCGACTGGAGGCAACCGGGTTGCTAGTGGTGTCGGATCGTGACCGAAACCCAGCCAGCGGAGGCTCCTTCCATTTACCAGTGCGATACGGATGGCCTCCTCTTGGAGTTTCACACCGGTTCCCATCGCGGGATTGCCCATCCGCGGTTTCGATTGATGCTCGGCACAGAGCAGATGGAGGAGACGTCATGTCGACAAACAAGAGGGGCGGAGAGGACCCTGAGCAGATCAAAGTGGAGGTGGTCGCGGCGTGAGTCAGACTGTCTTGTGGCAATGTGTTGACCGCCCCCTGCTCGAGTTTTTCCAATGGGCCGACGACCGTGAAGTCGTCTTGCGTGGGGAGGTGGTGGGCGATATGAACGGAATCCTGGGGCGAGTGAGATATCGGGTCCGGGTCGGCGCGGACCAGGTCACGCAAGGGGTCCGCATCCATTTTTGGTCCGATACGGGCCACCGACATCTTCACCTCGACCGTAGCCAATCTGATTTGTGGAAAGTCGATGGCATTGCGCGGCCAGACCTGGCCGACGCCACGGATGTGGACATCGGGATCACGCCGGCGACAAACACCTTACCCCTTCGTCGTTTTGATTTAGCTGTAGGGGAATCTCGGGATTTGGTGGCGGCGTGGGTGCAATTTCCGATATTGTCCGTAGTGCCCGCGCATCAACGATATACCCGGATCGCCGAACACCGTTATCTGTACCAGTCGCTGGACAGCGGGTATCAAGCAGAACTGGTCGTGCGGGGGGATGGACTGGTGGTGCAGTATGCGGACATTTGGCACATGTTGACCATCCCCTAAGTGATGAGGATCGACAACGACTCAGGAATTTCCTTCGAGGCGAAACCGATGGTTGGGAGTGGGTCAATGGCGGTCGCTTTGGGCTACCCCTCCAAATACTGCGGCAGTTAACCCCCTCACCCGAAGATGGGTCCTATCCATAGTCTTTATCAGGGCGTATCACGGCATCCATCTCAAGACGCCACCAATGTGGACCCCGTAATCGTCTAACACCTGCAGGTCTGGGTCTGGGTCTGGGTCTGGCAACGAGTGTTCACCGACGATAAATGTTTTGGGGCATTCTAACGAACTGAGAATCTCCTTCCACGCGGACGCTGCCCGGCGATCACGGATTGAGCGCTGCGATAGAGTGCCACGGGAGACGCAACTGCACGACTAGCGGCCCATGTTTCATTAGAGGCCTGTCGGCTTTTCCCAATAATCTCGTAAAACCCTCGATCGACAAAGTCGCGCTCGGTATAGGCCGCCACGGCTCGACTTAAAACCCCATCGCCGCTGTCCAACTTGGCCTCGCTTAACCCGATCCACGCCAGGCGACTGCGATCGGCTCTAGATAGGGCCACGGCACCGCGAAGACGATGACCCAACAGGCCAAATCGATCTACCCCAAGCGGCGCAACAAAGTCCATTGGATAGTCGGCGTGGTCAGACACGGTGTATCCGAAACCGTCTAGCTTATCACTATAGCCTGAGCCCAGTAAATCCACGAAGATGCATCGGCCCCGGCAAGCGGGGTCGGACTGGCCAAGTTAGGGTCGTCAAACGACACGGCACATCCTAGCCCGCGAATGAAGAGGATCGGTATGCCGCCTCCCGGAAAATCATGAAAACGAATTCGTACGTTTGACGCCCGCAACACAAAGTCTTTCAACTCAATCCCTCCTGAATAGCACGCAGTTGACATTGTGACCGTCAGACTGCGCGTAGCACATATTGGAATGGATTCTGGATTATCGAGGGGTTCTACTTTGGCTTCCATTGCGGGCCAAATGCGGCGCTTTTGCGCCAATTGCCCTCTGACGCGAGCTCAATGTCGGGGACCCCCGAAGACTGGACGGAGTCCGTGACTCCTGGTTGTAGCGACATATGCCATAAAGCCTGGCCCCTTCGGATCCAGTATGGCCGAACGTATCGGATCTGCCTTAGGCAACCCAGCGGCACAAAAAGGATTTTTCGAGCGTTGTATAGAATGG
>JAKADJ010000103.1 GCA_021820645.1 Bacillota bacterium | reverse complement strand
TTCTGGGAGCACGGGGCCGAAAGACTGGTCTCCCAGGAGTAAACCGCCATCGAGTTCATGCACGTTTCGATCGATGGTTTCTTGGTTCAGTGCCACTAAAATGTCGGTGCGGCGCGTTGTGGCCTCGAGTCGAGAGGTCGCAATGCGAACTTTGTAATTGGTGTGGCCTCCCTTAATACGGGACGAAAAGTGTTTGTAGCCGTAGACATAGTATCCCATGCGGTTGGCAACAGACGCCAACACGTCACCCGTGGAATCAATTCCTTCTCCTTGATCGCCGCCAATTTTCCACGCCAGCATAATCGTGCCTCCTAGATGCTCTAACTGGATACTGCGCGTTGTCGATAGGTTGGTCGTTGAACACGCTTTATTATTGATCTCACTGTAGTACGGATCCGTCGGGAAGCCTAATAAACCTTTTTTATTTAAACCATAACTGGTGGGAATAATCTAGTAAAATAGGTCTCGGAATCTATTGAGAATTATGCCCAGGTGCTTTCGAGGAGGATGCATGGTATGCAGTTGGCGCATTTGAACACCTTCACCCGCATCGTGGAATCAGGCAGCTTGACTCGGGCGGCAGAACAACTCAACTTGACGCAGCCTGCGGTCACCAAGCAACTGGCACAATTGGAAGAAGAGTTTCATACCACGCTGTTAATGCGCCAAGGTCGAAAGTTTCAACTGACTACTACCGGAGAATTACTCTACCATTATGCCAAGCGCATCTTATTGTCGCTGGACCAAACCTATGAAGCCATGGAAGCGGTCCAGAGGCCCGGGCAAGGTGAACTCCATATTGGAGCCTTGGCCACGGTTGCCGTGTTCAGTTTGCCGCGGGTCCTGTCGGGGTTCACGCGACAGTTCCCGCAAATCAAGGTGCGAGTCAAAGTCGGCGAGATTCAAGATAATTTGGACGGGGTGATTAAGGGGGAGTACGACATTGGCCTCGTTACCATCCCAATTATTCATGAACAAATTGACTCGATTCCGTTGTTTTCGGACCCGGTGCGTCTTGTAGTCAGCCCAGAACGTGCGCTCGATTTACCGAAGACGCTCACTTTGTATGATATTGCACAATTGGACTTTATCTCCTATGAGACTCCTTCACGCTTTCGATCCTTTGTCGATGGCGTCCTGGAACAACACGGCGTGATGCCTCGCGTCTTAATGGAATTTAATAGTCATGAGGTCATCAAAAGCATGGTCAAAGTGGGTCTCGGGGCTGCCTTTGTGCCCGACTCTGTCGTACGTGACGACATTCAGCACCAGGATCTGGTTGCATTGGAAGTGGACGGGCTACCCCCCATTGCGCGCACCACGTCGCTCATCATGATGAAAGAACCACATCGTACCGCCGCATTTCGGGCCCTGTTTCACCGCTTTATCGAGCACTATAGAGTGCCTCTGCATCTCTTGCCACCGTGGGCCAACGAAGACTAGCACGGTTCACGATTCCTTAGGGGAGTTTAAGAGGTTTTCGGCATACTGAAATTTGTCAGCGAAACGGGTCTCAAAGGTCGCACGGGACACCACGGCGGATGTGAGCGTGCCGGTTGCTACAACATCGATGTCATCCCAGGCCAGAAGCTCGAAAGTCAATTTGTCCTTACTGACCTCGATGAGTTGGGTCTTGAGGTGCACGGTGAGTCCTGGTGGTGTGGGGCGCCGATGGCGTAACGTCACTTCGGCTCCTAAAATTAACTCATCGGGGTGAAGAAACGGCAAGATGCCTTCGGCTGCACATTCTTCGAATAGGCGGAGTAGCATCGGCGTGGCCAACACATGTGCCGGGGTGGGATTCCCCCACCGTTCCGCACTCATGCTGGGCGACACCGGGCGGTCAATTTGATAAGAAAAGCCATGAGGGATCGCCCTCATGCGTCGACCGTCTCAATGAGGTGGACCGAACCTCGGTATAAGGGGGCCAAGTGGGCGATAGCGTTGTAGCTGCGGGTTACCAATTCGGCGCTCTTAATTACCGGATCAGTGCGGGGGAAAACCATACCGACCGTAAAACCATGACTTTTCACTTGGGTCTTTCTCAGGATCTCTTGCGCTTTTTCCCTGTCGATCGCATTGATCGGATAGGGATCGGAACCGTGATCGTCGCGATACCAAAAAATCGGAGCGGGATCCCTTAAGTCAAAGGCTCCGGCCCCCTCCTCCGCCAAGTAGCGTTCGAGTGTTGGCTTGTCATCCTGGCCTTCGGGCTTGATGACAAAGCGTACAAACACCGCATCCAGAGAGATGCCGACTTCGAAGTGAGCATATCGTTTATACGCGCGTTCCGATCGAGAAAACGCCACCCAGGTATCGTCAGGGGGATTTACCCGACGTCTGGCGTGAGAGGCCGTGTGCGGGAAGAGCGGGTGGCCCACTAAGGATCCCAACTTGGGAGCCAAATCATCCCCTAGTTTGGCGAGCTTAGGCCGGATGTCACGACGCAAATAGGCCATGCGTTCATGAAACTCGGGGATAAGAAACGCATCAAAATCTTTGGTGGTAAATCCAGGAAATTGGTTCATCAAGCGTCCCTCATTAATTTTCTAAATTATGGTACTCGTAGCTCTATGTTACCATATTCGGAACGTCGAACCAAGTCGAAGCACAGGGGCCTGGATTACACGATCACAAAGAGGCGGCGCCGGTATCAAACAACTGGCGCCGCCCCTCCGTGATTTAGGTGTCCTGGTCATCCTCTTCGGTAAACACGGCGCTGACCATGTCGTCCATGTCTTCAGGCTTATCGCGACGCTCATCGATAGTGATTGTGGTCATGACCCGCTCGATGTGATGCGCGAAGGGTTCTTGATGCATGGCCTCTGCGATCTCAAGCACTCGGGTCAATGGACCTTCCAAGATGGTTGACGTAGGCGTGACCACGAGATCCACGTCATCATTTTTTTCAGCGACTTGGTAGCACTCCCGAATATAGCTCGAGAGACTTGGATCATCGGTTCCTACCGGTATCACCTTTACCTCTATCACTGCCATATGAAGGCCCCCTTTGCCGTGAATGACTTAATGCGGTCACCTAGCGTAGAATGCCCCATGTGACGTACTGTCATCACGAGCCGGGACATCGGCCGGAACCCCGAAGAGGCGAAGTGGCATCAGGGACCGTGCATCTGTCGGGGAGGTTCTCGGCTCATTACTCCAGTGACCTCATTATTGGCATCGACAAAGACAACTCGAGGCTTTAAACTCTTCAACTCGCCGGGCGTGTAATGACCATACGCCATGATAATGACAGGATCGCCGATCTGGAAATTACGGGCTGCTGTCCCGTTGAGGCAGACGGTGTGGGCGTTTTCCTGATCCACAATGACGTAGGTGACCCAATGGATGCCGCTATTAATATTGGTGACGTGCACCAATTCATATTCTAGAATATCGGCGGACTCGGCTAGGGTGTACCCGAGGGTCAGGCTTCCGATGTAATTAAGATTGGCTTCTGTCACAATGGCTCGATGGATCTTGGATTTCAACATTTCACGCTGCATCGCAGTCGATCCCCTCCTCTGTTATCCCATAACGTTAGGGTATGCAATTCACGTAAAAAATTTCCTGTATAGCGTGACCATACGGAGGTCAGCATACCAATGGAAACCGTCTGGAGGGAGGAGATGCGCATGGCTGAAGAAAAAGAGTCGTCCCGTTCCATCGGGAACCATCCTAAGCCGGAGCCGGGTCCCGTAAATTCTCTTAATGAAATGGCACGGCGGGAATTATGGTACCTTGACACCGTGGTGGCTACGCCGTTCCGGGCGATCCGCAGGAATATCGGATCAAGGCAATCGGCTTGGGCTCAAAGTGCCGACGAAGTGGTCTGGGCCATGGAAGGGATGGCGCGACTGCCTGTAAAACTCCTACAAAGTGCCTTTGGCGAGGAGTTCAAAAAAAATACAAACCCACACTCAGAAAACCATTAGAGGTCTAGTCCGGATAGGATCGGCGTACGGTTTAGGGACAAGAATTGTCTTGGGGGTGCCGTCGCTTGACCAAACTCGGCATGACGAAAGATCTGTGGTGGATCACACTATCTATGGGTTTGTGGGGACTTGGGTTCGGACTCTATGGAATTTTATGGCCTCTTTATATTGAGCATCTCGGAGGAAATGCGGTGGTGGTGGGATTGCTCTCTACCATAGCCGGCTTCTCCACGGCTTTCGTGGTATTCCCTGGAGGATGGTTGGCGGACCGGGTAGATCGCCGTAAGATCCTGATTTGGGGAGCGGCGGTCGCCATCCCGGTGCCCTTAATCTTTGCAATCGCCCCAAGTTGGCAATGGTTGCTGCCGGGCGTCTTACTATATTTCGGCTCTGCGTTCTCTACCCCTGCGATGCAGGCGGTGATCATGAGCGAGGCCAAATCGACCCATTTAGCCACGGCCTACAACGTGGTAATGGGAGTTTTTGGCGTGGGCATGGTCGCGGGTCCGATGATAGGGGGCTATTTAGTCTCTCACTATTCGTATCAGCTCGTGTTTACGGTGAGCACCATTCTCTACACCATTTCGACGGGAGCGATGTTTGGTGTGAGCCCACATCCTCCCAACAAAGCGGCCGCCCGGCGCCCACCATCGTCGTGGACGCCGCGTCAGCGTCCTCGGCTCTTTCAGTGGATGATCTTCTCCGCGGGCTTAGCAATGGTGCAAGGTCTGGTATGGCCGTTCGTGGTGCCCTACTGGAAAAGTGTGGGTCATCTCTCAATGGAAACCATCGGACTTCTGGGTGCCTCAGGAATTTTCTTTGCGACCCTATCCGGCCCCGTTTGGGGGCGAATAGGAGAGCGGTTGGGCCTGCCCCGCTCCCTAGGGTACGGCATGGGATTGGTGAGTATGGGCATGATGGCCTTGATCTGGGCTCCTGAGAGCATCGGTTGGGGTCTTTGCTCCGGCATGCTGCGCGGTGTGGGAGAAGGATCGCGCGGATTGGCTGGGGTGGCGGTGGGGCGTACGATTCGGCGGCAGGAAGCGGGAACCGCCTACGGGCTCTTTAATCTAGTGACGGAAATAGCGGGCGCGATTGCCCCGTTACCGGGAGGTTTCTTGTACAATCGATGGCCGTATGCGCCGCTGGTGATTGGAGCTTTTTTCACGGCGTTGATCGGCTGGTGGCTCGCTACTGGATTGCCCGGCCGGCCTGTACCCCCGGTAACTACGGGATAAGTTGGTTACTTCACACGCGTTTGCCATCGCCCCCCGGGTTGTTGTCCTGGGACACCGGGGTATCCGACGTTCATGGGGACTCACTATGAGAGACCGGGGTTTGGGATCGGTTGGTAATTTTCGGGGCAGGTATCGGCTCCGGTGTTTCTGCTTTTCAACGCGGGCGGTTCTCTAGCCCGACCCCTTTAAACCAACGCGGTTCACAGTAGCATCCGTCGCGAACAAAAAAGTCGGAAAGAATGTCTCATTCGTCCGACCTCAAGCGCGTTCGGCGGTGGTTGCGGTAAGATTATCCATGGCATGGGACCCGAAGTTGATTTGACCCATGGTCATCCAGGAAGAGCTGTCGAATGGGAACCAGCTATCTTATTAAAAAGTGGAGCGGGATCCAAACCAAATCGTCTGCAACCGTAGGAGTCATCTGCTCCACGCGAGAAGTCCGTGGCTGGGTTCCGTGGTTTTTCTACTAAAGCCCGGCGTCGTAGCTCTTCACACCGGCAAGACTCAGGATCTGTTCGGAGCCGACGTCGGTCGTGGCAATCAATGAAAAATCGAAATCAATATCCCGGAAGACACACCAGGCCCGGTCTTGCGGCCACCAGAGAAAAGGTGCCACCGAATAAATTCCACGAGCGATATCATAGACGGCCTCGATCGGGCCTTTGGCTAACCAATAACTTCGACCGCCGCCCCCCGCCCAACCGGCCCCTTCCCAGCGTGGTAACCGAGTAATCTGAAGGAATAACTCTTGTCGCAATAACTGCCGCTCTACGATATCCGGGCGGGTTCGATCATCATGGATGTCGGCCCACGCACACCGTGTTGACCATTCCCCGGTTGTGTGACAAAATCCCATCCAAATTTGGTCCGGGGTTGTGGTCAACCGCCTCAACACTGGAATGAGTGGTGCTAGTGTTGCCGGAGACAAGTGCCAGTAGGGTTCGTCGTCGAAAGGCGGATTAGGTATTGGCTTTTGAGGCAATAGGTCGCGGAACCTCAGGGCCTTTTCTAGGGATTGTCCCGACCATTGTGCAACAGTAGCCCACGACACGGGTATCAGGCGCCGTCGGTACTGGTCCCAGGTTAGCCGTTCCGGGACGGAACTGGGATTCTTCATGGCCGGATGATTCACCCGCACGTATCGGGCGTAGCTGCGCGGGATGAGTTTTCCTACCCAATCGTGGCTGCCAGATGACCATAGTGAGGGGTCATCGAGCCATCTCGTGGCAGATAGGTCCGAACAGAGGCGTAAATCCGGTGGCCAGGCCAGCCAAAGCGGCCTATGTCGAAAATATCCGTATCGGTACGCAATAGACCCTCCAGTCGCCTTATTAGTTCCCAGTGCTTATCTTACTCCAATTAATCTATCGCCGGGTTTACGGGGGTCCCCTGTTTGCCAAAAAATAGTTTCGGTGCAATGGTGTGCTCAAATGGGGTCATTGTGTGGCTTGGAAGTCGGCATCGTGCACTCTGCGTTAAGAACGAGTCACACCAGAGAAGGACTCTAATACAATGTAAAACCCATAGCGTTGGCGGATCGGCCAGAGTGCAAGAACGGAGGAGAACAAATGCCCCGCGGCATAGGTGATGATTCTCCTATCGACTTGAGAATTCCATAACCAGGGGGCACAATAGTAAGATGATGGGGTCGATCCGGGATGACAGAAAGAGGTGACTCTCCTTGCTCAAACGTTTGCTCTTACTCTTTTTGGCGGTACCCATTATCGAATTAGGCCTACTCTTTTTGATTGCACATTTTTTGGGATGGGGATGGACGTTAGGCATCACCGTGATTTCATCAATTCTGGGCGCATATTTGGCAAAGAAGAGCGGACAACAATGGTGGGCGACGGTCCGGTCCGAATGGACCCAAGAGGGTTTTCCTGTCCATCGGTTAGGGGAGGGGGCCCTTTTGGTGGTTGCCATGGCCTTCATGATTACCCCAGGCCCACTCACTGGGCTAATCGGGATTCTCTTCATGATTCCAAAGGTACGGGCTAAAGTAGCCCGTCTTGTGGTGCGGTGGGTTTCTCATCGTTTCATTGAACGCTATTGGACCTGACATGGACGCGATAGGTTATGGCTCGTTCGGTGAAGAGGTGGGGGAAGGCGCATCGTCCACGGTGGTCGACAGGGCACTAGCCCGGGTCTGTCGCAGATGTTCGCGCCACGCGAGGCTTCCTCCTAATACGGCACCGAGGAGCACACTCGCAATGATGAGGAGCGATTCGGATACACGCGGAAAAGTCCAAAAATATAGGTGAATTTGTACCGGCCGATGATTTTGCAGGGCAAAAATGCCC
>JAKADJ010000102.1 GCA_021820645.1 Bacillota bacterium | reverse complement strand
CGGGTCCGCTTGCCAGGCCGCGAATTGCGCGGTCCACTGCTCTAAAGCCCAGTTGTACGCCTTGCGCGCGACACCTACAGCCTGGCGAAAATACGTCTCCTGCCCATCGTTCGGATCGAGGGCCATCTGGTGGGCAAGAATCATGACCATGATGCCTCCTCCACTCCGTGCTTCACGCCATGGAGCAGTTGCTGATTTTTTCGCGATCGGCTGCCGTAGAGCCGGGCGGAAAAGACCGTGATGATTTCCAAGACATCCGGAGCCAGTTCTTCCTCAACAGTCGTATCCTCGCCCTGATTGAGAATCCGGACTTCGACGTGTTTGGCTTCACAGATGGCAAAAACAAGTTCTGCCCCAAAACGTAGCAGACGGTCTTGATGGGTCACCACCAGCCGACCGACCCGGTCGGCCAGGATGTCTGTCAAGAGCTGTTTGAGACCCTTTTTGTGGTCGTTCATCCCCGACCCGAGGTCCGACCATGATCAGGCGTGGCGAACATGCTCCGTGCATCAACAAAAATCTCCCCTTTCCTCGGGGGAGACAAGCAATTCCCGCTGTAACCGGCATAACACGATGCCCACAGCATGGGGGCGGTTGTCTCCCGATATGATCAAGACAGGCACCGAATCCGGCAGTGCCGAAGTGCCCACGTCCTGAAACCATTCGAGAAGACTATTCCATGGCGAAATTCAGCCCCCCTAGGTCTATCTCTATAGACGCATGATACCGTAGTCCCACGATATAAGGAACTACAAAAGCTTTGGGTCATTGCGGGACTTGTGCCCCGAGCGTTAAGGATTAGCGCTCTAAATTAATTCCGACGAAAGCCGAATGGTGCCGTCTCGCACGTTATCCAAGGGTCCACTCTAGCTAAACGTGCTGGACTCGATTAGACATCGAATGCTCCAGAAGATCAGGGCATCTATGGTAATCTCGGAACCTCGTCCCAAACATTCGCCGACCAGCCGAACAACATGCACGACGACAACGCGCAGTTTTGCACGACAGCCAAGGGCTCCCTTAATGCGCACTCGGCCCCGATCGCAATACTCTGAGCGACAGGGGGCCAGTGGGACATGTTAGATAGGACAACTATCAACCACCAAAAGGCTGCTTCGACCAGGTGTAATTTCAATACAAAACGCATAGACCAGTACCAACTGAAACACTGCTGTCATGAATCGGCAATCGTTATGGGCTTGGTCGAGGGAGTATCCCAAATGCCCAGCTTGCAGTGAACCGCGGACGACTTCCGTCAAAGAAATGGTTCCTACCAAATCATCGGAGTCCCGCAAATACACGAAAGACATACGCCTCGTCATGCTTTGGACGTTCTACACCCAATCGAATCGCCCGCTGTTGGTCGTCCAATGTGTAAAGCTCCCGTTGCGTCTCCATCGAGGGCCCCAAGGACCCACGATTTCTCACATTGAAGTCCAATTTTTTAGCTGCGTTGACTTCCTCGAAGAACCAGATTACTATGTCAAAACAGATCCTTTAGGACTCTTAAATAGGTCGGGAAGCCCGAAAGTAACAGCACTTTCCTGGCTCGACGCACTGCCATGGATGGCTCAAGATGGAATCAAACAACAGGGATCACTCGGTTGATGGCTCTTGACTGCCTAGATACCCGACACCTCCCTCCAGTGTAATTTTAGGACATCGCGTTGAATTCCTAGGCATCCTATATTCTCGGTTTTGATAGTACATCCCCCACAGCACCGTCGATCGCGAAGAGTTTAGCGGTTGCGGGCCACGCATGTTCGCCTTCAACATGTGCCGAAAGAATGGTGAGGCCCCCATAGGTGGTGCGATGCCATAGAAGATCTTGCAGTATCACCCGTCCCGGCTGATCTAGCCCGCTAAATGGGGCTTCAGCAATCCAGATGGCTGGCTCCATAACCAGGCTCACCGCTAACGCAAAACGCTTTTGCTGCCCAAATGATAAACGTGATATGCGCTCGCGGCCCATAAGCCCCAAGCCCCACCGTTCCATTTCCCGTGCACAAGCCCGGTCCGGTTGTGGGACCATCCACAACGCCGCAAAATATTTCAGAGCATCTTTCACGCGTGCCCCCTCTGGGAGCCATTTCCCATGAAGGTTGGGTAGAAATCCGCATAGACGACGGTAACCCGGCATACTCACACGTTTTCCATTAAAACGGATTTCGCCTGAATCTGCGCGTTGAATGAGGGCCAAGATACGCACCAGCGTCGCCCGGGCCGCTATGTCGGGTCCGTCAACGGTGGTAATTCCCTCAGGAATGTAGACCGTCGCATCGTGCAGGTACGGTTCACGACGTACCCGGGTTAATTGCAGTTCCATGTCCTCCATCCTCTCCGCGCTAGATACATCGCCAACATCACTCCACAGGCAAGGGCTGTTAGGTTCGGCCATAACGGGGCTTGAACATTCGCAAACCAAAGCAGTCCCAATGCCCCCCGATGGAGCAGTGTGATCCAGCCTAGCAAAGTTTGGCTTCCCCAAAACACTGAGGCCAGAACTACCGACCACAGGGATCCTAGTTTTCGCGTAAGCAAGACTGTGCCAATAGACGTTAATCCAAAAGGACCTAACCACATCATGAAGACATGCAAGCGACTAGCTGGCTCTGCCACAAGTCCAGAACCTAACCCCGCAACTACGGCCGTGACCATCATTATGACAACCCAGTCGGCTGCTACTCTAAGTCCCGGATCGAGTGGAGCCGCAGTCTCCCATTCCCCCCACGCCGAGGATTCGTTGCGAAGGCTCAAGACAGGTGCGGCCAGCAGGCCTGCCCAGGGAGCCACTAATCCCCACCATGCAAAGGCTATGTAATGGTGAAGCGGCACTAACCAAGTGGCGAGGACCGCCATGACAGGCCCCATCATTAAAATGCCTACCCTTCGTACCGTAAACAAGGTCCAACTTATGCGCCAGGCACACACGTAGGTCCAAAAGGGCGACCGAGCTCTCGAGAGACGAATCCAAATGCGGCGCGAGGTGTCTTCTAGGTTGAAGTCGGGTTCTTCCTGTAGTTGATCCCACAGCATGTCAAGGTCTCCCGCCATGCTCGGATCTATCTCGGACATCTCACGAACCCATTTGCTTTTGTTCATACACCCTCCCTCCCTTCTTTCCACACGTGTTCGGTTCGCCTTGGTGCTGACTGTACTTTGGTTGCTGCAGGATGGTCGCGAATTCCCACCGCGAGGTGTCGATACGCTCGAGCCAATCGTGACTTCACCGTACCTAGAGGCATTTCTAGGAGCTCTGCAATTTCCTGCAAGGTAAACCCCTCATAAAAGTGCAGCACCAGGATCTCTCGTAGCGCGCCATCAAGTTTTCCCAAAGCATCCCCCACCACTAACGGAGTATCCCAGTCATCCACTTTATCTGGTATATCAGGAGGGTCGATTAAAATTTCCCGGGTACGGTGCGAACCCCGGACATAATCGACGAACGCATTATGAGCAATGCGCATTAGCCAAACTCGGAACCGCTCTGGACGGTGTCCGCGTTCCAAAGCCGCCCATACTTTTAGGAACACATCATGGGTTCCATCCTCCACCCAGTCATGAGGACAGCCGAGGAGCCGCAAATATCTAAGAATATCCCCGACGTGGCGTTGATACAAGATCGCAACGGCACGTCGGTCCCCGGATCCAATCCGATCGCACAGCGCTTCATCGCTAAGCCTGTCCATGGCGCGCCGCCTCCTCTTCAGGATTCTACTGGTGGGATATTGATTGAATTGTGGCAGCTACCGACTTCTCAGTAAGACGGCCTCTTTGGTGAAGCATCCGTACCTGCATCAGCACCCGTGGAAGCTCCTTGAGAGGAAAATGGTTGAAAATCTGCGGATCAAAATGGCCATTGGTGTCGACGACCTGTAACACCGATGAAACTAAACGATCCAAGACGGTGCCGGCGGGCATTACACTGCTCATACCGTGGGTCATCCAGAGATTGAGCACGCGGCGTCCTAAACCATTGTACACAACAGCCATGCCTTTAGCCGCTACGGTATTGTCTATGGTTTGGATAACCCCGGCGGCTTGAAACGAAAGTTGTACTCCTTGAGGCCACATTTCAGGAATGAGGGGGTCGACAGTGCGACTATAAGGAGGATTCCCGGACCCAAGCGGCAAGATAAGGTTGCCCTCAGGCTTGGGATTAAGTTGGGATACCAATCGACCCAATCTAACCGCCAGGGTAACTCCATGCCTTTTCGGATACAGCGCATGCCGCAGGGCAGTTAATTCGTCGGCGCCCACGTACATCTCCACTCCATGATAGCCGAACCCCGCAAGATGGCCACCAATCAGGCTCAGATTATTGGCCACACCACTCGCCTCGAGTGCGCCGTGGCTACTCGATCGCAAGAGACCAAGGCTACTAAGAACGGTGACAGGAGGCGGGTTATCTATGCGAAGCGACCACGGGATCGGAGAAGGTGCGGGTGTCCCCATGAGTGGATACCAGTCTCCGCCCGGTAAGAGCAAACCACTCGTAGCGACAAAGACGGCTGCGTGGGGCAAACCATGTGCCGGTGCCTGAAGTGCCGGATTCCCTTCAAAGGAAATTTTCACGGACACCGGTAAATCTTTCACTAAAGGAACATTGAGTACCTGCCAACCGGTAATCGATAACCGCGATACCGGAACCAAGCGGCCGTTAAGCCTGGCCGCCGTCACCTTCAGGGCCGGATTGAGAAAAAACTTGAGGCGGGAGACCGTCGCTTCCGGCACAAGCCTGTAAGTCGCACGGGCGTTCAATTGATTAAAGCCCATGTGGAGAATAGTCATCTGAGCACTCAATAGCTTAACGTTTGATCGCTGTCCACTATGATAGGCGCCTGCTAAGGTTTGATAGCTATTAATCGATCCCAACCGTAGCAGCACGCCACCGAGCCCGGTTGCCATCCCTGCCACCGATATCCCGAGTACGCTCGCCGCAATCAATAGCCCCCGATCAACGCCGTAGGTTTTGAAACCCGCGATGGCGACCAGAAAAAATCCCATCACCAGAGTCAGCAACCCTAAGTCTAATAAGAGATGTTGGTACACGCCATACCCCCAGATGGATGAAACGTGACCAGCAATCCACGCAAATGGGGCAACCTCCAACGGGGCCAACAATGCCGCCGATGACGCTCCCCGCACCCCAAGATTGTCTGACACCATGAGGGTTACAATGAGCCATGCCATCGGCGCCAAAATAGACAGCAGTATTTTCCATATACCACGAACCCAAGAGCCTAAAAGCATGCCTCCGGCCAGCCATAGCAAATCAGTAAGCCCCACCACCAGCATACCGTCAGCCCAGGCAGTGGTAGCCCAAGACGATCCCTGCCAAAATTGACTAGACGTCCCGACTACAGTGGATAAATTAGTGACGAAGGCCGACAGGATGGACATTGCAACGAGAACAGTGGCCACCGCTAAAGTGTGCAGCCACGGCCTCGTCGGCCATGCCCTGAGTATTTCGCCGGCGCGCTTTGCTTGCAGCATGTCAGTGAGTTGGCCGCCGATCAGTCCAAACACAATAGGACTCACAGGAATCAGGGCCAGGTTTAGGGTTAAAATGATCGGCGATGTCCCTTTAGCGCCTAAGAGCCAGACATAGCAGATCGGCCAAACCAAACTCGCCACGATCCAAAACCATAGGATGCGGCCGCGCAGAACATATCGTGTCAAGGTAAGGATTTCCGACCACCATTGCCTACTCATAATTGATACGTCCCCCGCTTTCGATGAACTCCAAAGGCTATCCAAGCGACTCCCAAGCACAGCAATCCCAAGCCTAAAAGACCATACTCACCACGTAGCAAGGCAGGGGACCAGAGGTGGTTACGCGCACTAAACACGTCGAATTGACCGGCCTTGGCGAAAGGAAATCCACGGATGCCGAACCCCAAAATACTCACCATGAGGCATACCGTTACTCCGACCCAAGGATCGTGGAAGCTTTCCGTGACGACAAAGGTGGTGCCAGTAAGAAAAACAACGACCGGCATCACCAGTACCATGTCCCGTCCAAAAATCACGGGCTCGCCTAGCCATCCCGGAAGGCTGGCCGCCACCAGCGTCCACCCAAGACCCCAACTGTTCACCGCCAGGAATCGGGCCAACACCCACGATGTGGTGCCCGTGGGCCACGCCATGAGAAGGCTCCGTTGGCCGTCACGGCAATCATGCTCAAGCAAGAGCAAAGCTCCAACGGTCGCCCAGGGGATCCCCACGTCTAAAATATCGGCATATCCCATCGCACCCAAGGAAGACCATCCAGGAGCTTTAATTAATGCGGATGGCAAAAACGGTTCCGCAGGCCTCCCAGGTAAAAACCAAATCAAGACCCCTAGAACAATTAGTGCCACCGTGATCCAATGGGCTCCAACATGAAACAGACGGACCATCTCCGCCCACCATACACGCATCATAGCGTCAGCCCCAGCGTGGTGCACACCAAGTACCCATCCTCTAATCCCGGTTCAAGCACTGGGCTGGCCTTAGGTGGCGGTGTGTCAGAGACTAGCCGGATGCGGACCCCTCCGGTTTCTTGAATAATGCCGGCCACCACACCCTGTGCGGAAGATTGGTGACGATCCATCCAATGCGCGCGCTGGAACTCCCAGTCTTCCGTTGACAGCGTGATTTCATAAAGTCTCCCCCGCGCGCGATCCGCTATTTCCTGGGGCGATCCTTGGGCCACAATGTGGCCCTGATGCATGATGGTAATTTGTTGTGCCATGTGCTCCACATCGGACACGATGTGAGTAGAAAGTAGCACCGTAGCGTCGCGGCCAAATTCCTGGATTAAGTTACGAAAGCGAACCCGTTCGTCTGGATCCAGTCCTGCGGTCGGCTCGTCCAATATTAATAAGCTCGGGTCCCCCATCATGGCCTGAGCGATGGCGAGTCGTTGCTTCATGCCCCCCGATAAGCCACGAATGCCGCGACCGGCAACCGCCTCAAGGCCCAATTGATGCAACCAATAGTCGGGAGAAAACCGTTCATCATGAGACGAACCGCCTTTCATGCGGGCCGCATAGGAGAGATACTCACGCGGTGTCAGGTGTTCCAGTAATCCATATTGTTGGGGAAGATACCCTAAATACTGCCGAATCTGATGATCCTGGCGTGGACGCACGAACTGACCATACCTCACCACCCCATGACTAGCTGGAGCTACGGTTGCCAGAATCTTAATCAGGGTGGACTTCCCGGCCCCATTATTGCCCAATAACCCATGGATGCCGGACCCAATCACCAAATCCACGTTATCCAAAACCGTCTTACGGCCATAATTTTTGGTAATGCCCTCGGCGACCAGTTCCGTAGCTATCACACCTTCTCAACCTTTATGTTGGCCTATTGCTTGGCTCACATATAACTGACGAGAGAGGGTGGCAGTTTGGATCACGGTCAACAAAAACTATTGCATGGATGCACCACAGCATTCGCGGTGAGGAACCTTAGGATGTAAATGCCCAGTGATGGGTGGTCAGGTTAAA
>JAKADJ010000101.1 GCA_021820645.1 Bacillota bacterium | reverse complement strand
GACCGTGTGGTCGATCGGCCTCGGGCTCCATGTCGAAAATATCATCAGTCCCATCGATCTCTATCAGAAGTCCCGCCATTGGCGTTATGCTCTGTGGAATGCGGATACCATGCCGCCCGCGCTGCTTCAGTCGGGATTTAAATCCTTATTAGCCTTACCTCTCAACCCCGATGAAAATTCAGGAGGCATCCTCTGCTACGTCACGACAGCCCCGGTAGAGCCATCGGAATCCCTCGGCACCACGCTGGAACGGCTGGTTGGAAGCCTCAACACCTCGTTAGGAAGTCGTCAGGCCGCAACACGCACCGCGCGCAGCTATTTGGATACCCTGTTGGCATCGACCACCTTGTTGGATCAAGCGGATCCGTACAACAAAAACCATCATTCGCAAGTGGCGCAACTCTGCGCCCGGATCGGGATCAAATTAGGCTTACCTCAGGAACGCGTGGCAAATCTGGAACTCGCGGGACGTCTGCATGACCTCGGGATGGTGACGGTAGCCCTGGAAATGACTGCCCGACGGGGTAATCTCGCAGAACAATCCCGAGAAATTATCCAACAGCATCCGACAATCGGAGCCGACTTACTGTTAGGGTTACCGGAAGATATCGTCCCGCCGGTCGTCTCGCAAGCCATTCGTGAGCATCATGAGCGATGGGATGGGACGGGATATCCTTCGGGACTCGCACAACACGCACTGTCTTTGGAGGGACGGATATTGGGTTGTGCCGAACAATTTGTGGCGCGAATCTCCAACCGTAGCTACCGAGCCGGGTTACCCGTATCCCGTGCTTTATATGACATCCATCAATTAGCGAATCATCACTTGGACCCAGAGGTGGTTTCGTGTCTACTCGATCTCTATCGAGACGCCGGAGCCACGCCGGTCGGTCCCAGTGCATCGTGAGGAGCATAAAAACATGACGACGACCCCACGATTCTTTGCGCGTTCATATGGCGTCTATTATGGAAAAGGCCCCCTGCCTGGGTTAGAAAACCTGGATCTGGCCATCTTGGAGCCCATGGGTTGGCAAACATCCCAGCTCCGTGAATTGAAGGCGGCGGGAGTCAAAGTTCTGGCCTATCTGAGCGTCCTGGAGGTGCCTCCCTGGCGGGAAAGTGTAGCGGGCCTCCAGTCCAACGATTTGATCCAGGTCCACGGCTCAGAACCGTGGGTCAAACAACCTTTCGGAAATCGGCTGGCCCGACCTGACTCGAAGCGCTGGCGGCTATTTTTGGAACAGCATCTAACCCAACTGTACCGGCAAGGCTGGGACGGGCTGTTTTTAGATACCTTGGGCGATGTTGAAGATGAAGAACTGGCACCCATTACGGGATGGCTGGCGCCAGCCACCGCGGACCTCATCCATCTCTGTCGACGTCTTTTCTCGGATCGCATTCTCATAGCCAATAACGGGCTTTGGGGTATGGTTCCCTTACTGCTCCCTTATTTGGATGGGGTGTCCTGGGAAGGACAGTTGACTCCCCCCATCATGCGGGAGCCATGGGCGCAAGCCATGCTAGATTTTTTGGGTCAAATGCGTAGTCAACGAGGCTGGGTTAACCTAATGTTGACGCAAATGCCCCATGACCCCGGCAACCAAAAGACCATTCAAGACTTTTATCTATGGGCGGAACGCCTGGGCTTCTTGGCTTACGCAGCCCCTGGCGATTATACCCATGGCATCCGCTTAAGAGACGGCCGTATCGCGATACCCGCGTCCTATTAATGTCCCCCAACCCCTGATCTAGCCGCCTTGTTGCTTTCGATCACCCCCACCGCTCAGTGCCTTCTCGATGACGTCGGTTTCCTCGGAGTAACCTGCACCGGTTTGGACCGAATATCCAGGCATGCCGCGTAAAGATTCGGTAAATACTAGCGCCGAGGTGATAGATATGACGAGGAAAAGCATCCGTGGGCTGGGCCTTTTGTCTTCGATTGTAATCCTTTCAGGATGCGGATCGATGGGTCACGCCTCGCAATCCAAGCATGGCTCAAGTCCCAAAAAAGTTTCTAGTAGTCGAAAATCCGGGAAGACCACCGGCATGATGAAGAAAGCGACGAAAGGGGGCTCCACAAGTTCCAAAAAACTGATGACATTGGGATTTTGGAGTCACCACAAATCGCTACCTGTGACGACCCTCGCCACGAGCGGTCACTCATTGACGGCAATCTCGCCGTTTTGGTATTCCATGACCGCCAGCGGAACCTTAAAAAGCAAGGTTGATATGCCCCTTCTAGCGGAAGCACGGAAATTGCACATAGCCATTACCCCGTTGGTCAATGATGCCACCGGAACGCAAGCCTTTTTGACCAGCACCGCAACCCAAACGCGCGCCGTGCAAAGTATAGACCACATGATTGCGACGATGCACTTTCAAGGGGTTAACATCGATTTTGAACCGCCACACACGCACTTGAAGTCTCAGTTGACCGCGTTCATGGTGAAATTACGAGACCAATTGCCCCGCACCGATAGTATCACCATTGATGTCGTGCCACATTCTGGCGGCGCTTACGACTATGCCAAGCTGGCTCCAGAAGTAAACCAGTTTGTGTTGATGAGTTACGACGAACACTCCGACGGCACCCCAGCAGGTCCGGTGGCCGCATTAAACTGGGTCACCAGTATCGCCGCTCGATTAAAGAGTATCGTTCCCAGCTCAAAAATTGATCTCGGTGTGGCTTTGTATGGGTATTATTGGGCCGCAGGTAGCACCCATGCGGTGACCGTCCCTTACGCCGCCATTACCCCAGCCATGAAAGCCAAAGCCACCTGGGACAGCCGGTACCAAGAAATGACCGCCCATATTGGCAGTGATACCTACTGGTGGGAAAACCGCAAAGGCATCGCACAAAAAATCGCGTTGGCCAAAAAAGACCATCTGGCCGGTATCGCAATGTGGCAGGTCGGCTATGCCAACAGCGCCATTTACTCCGAACTCCTGAAAAACATTGGTAAACAACCCTAAAGCACCTGTCGAGCCGAGCGAAATTTGGAGATTTCGCTCGGCTTTTTTGACGTCGGTGGAGGCGTCCAAAACCTACGCGCGAGACAAATCAGGGACTTCAGACGCCTCGGTCGCCTATTGGGATGGGGCCCGGTTCGTCCACGTATTGACAACGCCCTGATTAAGAAGGTATTCTAGGCACAATTTGATATGCACTCTTATCGAGACAGGTTGAGGGAACGGCCCGATGACACCTGGGCAACCGACTATAGCGCGGTGCCAACTCCGACGGTTAACCACCGGAAGATGAGAGAGACCTCCGCATAACTGCAGGCTCTCCATCTGCAGTTTTTTTGTTGGGAGGATTCGTCATGATCACCGCAACCTACGAAGTACCGTGGTCCGAGCATCTCATGGAACGAGCAGAATCTATCGCTATCGGCATGACCATCGGCGCATGGGATGATGTCCATCCCCTCCGTCAAAAGGAACTCCGAGCCTTTCGTGGCGAGGTCGGCTTTGTGACCCAGGTCAGTGCAGAAGTCGGACGTTTTAGCATTCATTACCCGGTGCAAAATATCAAACCGACGATTGGCTCATTGCTTACCGTGGTATTTGGTAAGCTCTCGCTCGATGGTGCTATCCGTCTCGTCGGTTTAGATCTGCCCGCTGAGTTCACCCAACATTTCCCGGGACCTGCGTTGGGTCTCCCAGGCCTTCGTGCCAAATTTGGCGTGCATCATCGCCCCTTTGTGATGTCCATTTTCAAACGGGAAAATGGAGCCCGGTTAGACGAGTTTACTGAAGCCTTTGAGCAACAATTGGCGGGAGGCGTGGATTGGATCAAAGATGACGAGATCTTTTTCCACGATGACAATGCACCGCTGTTCGAACGCATCCAGGTAGCTCGAAAGCTCTTAGATGAACGTTTAGAGCGTACGGGTCAGAAAGGGTTTTATGCACCCAATCTGGTGGGTACCCCGAAAGAAATTCTAGGCACGGCACGTGCTGCCGTCGAGCAGGGGGCCGATGGATTTTTAGTCTCCCCATATGTCGTCGGCCTTGATATCCTGATTGATTTACGTCGCGAGGGCATTGAGGTGCCCATCATTGCCCACCCGGCATTCGTGGGGGGGACAATCGCGCCGCATCCCTACGGCATTGCCCCGGACATCCTATTAGGACAGTTGCCGCGATTAGCCGGTGCGGATATTGTGCTCTTCCCGTCACCGTATGGGAGTCTCGGGATGAACCGAAACCTTGCTCTAGCTGTCCATCAACGTCACATCGAACCATCGCGGGTCCCCGAGGTGGTCTCCGGGCCCTCTGCCGGGATCCATGCGGGACTTATTGCGCAACTCATTGAAGACTTCGGCTATGACATCGTGGTCAACGCAGGCAGCGCCATTCACGGCCACCCCCACGGCACCGAAGCTGGTGCCCGGGTACTCATGGATACAGTCCGAGAGGTGTGCCATGAGCTCTAGGCCGCCCCTGATCGTCGTCTCGGATTTCGATGGAACCATCACCGAGGAAGATTTGGTGGTCCGACTCACCACACATTTTGCGCCGGATAATCAGCGTTTGGTGAAGGCAATCAACCGACGTGAAGTACCCCTGGGGGAAGGGTTAGCCGCATTGTTTCATGCTTTGCCCTCGTCTCGAGTCATGGACTATCGGGCCTTTATTACCGATCACGGTCGGACCAGACCCGGATTTGGCGAATTTCTAAACGGTTTAGCGGATCACCGTATCCCGTTTTACGTAGCCAGTAACGGCGTCGACCTCATCTTAGACCCCGTCCTAGAAGGGCTCGTCCCGCCGGAGCGAATTTATGCGAATGTGGCCAACTTGACCCAGAGGGAAATTATCGTGCAGTGGACCTATCCTTGCCTCCATGATGCGCAACACGGTTGTGGTCTTTGTAAGCCCCGACTCATCCAAGAACTCCGGGCGCGTTACGCGTCCCCGATCCTCTTTATCGGGGACGGTGTCACGGATTTCCTGGGCGCCGAGAGCGCGGACTACGTCATCGCACGCGCCCAACTAGCCGAACGGCTGGAATCTTTAGGCAAACCATTTTATCAGTTCGAAGACTTTCGGGACGTGGAACATCACGTGCATCGGATTATGGAGGAGATCCTAGCCCATGACAGCATCTGAAGCATCGTCTCACCTGATCCAAACCGGTCACCGGCTCGGTGCGCGAGGCTGGCTACGTGCTACCTCGGGAAACCTATCGCTTCGAGTCTCAGACGATCCTTTGACGATGGCCATCACCCGCAGTGGATCGGATAAGCAGAGCCTCGAGGCGGAGGACATCATCGGTGTTAGTCGTCAGAAGGTCATCTGGGGAACAGGCCGTCCCTCGGCCGAAACTGGAATCCATGAGGCCATCTATACACGCACCTCAGCCGGTGCCGTCCTACATGTCCACACGGTGTTTAATAACTTGGCATCATCATGGGCCGATGCCGGACATCTTCACCTATCCGGCAACGAAATGTTAAAGGCCTTAGGGTTTTGGGACGAGGACGCCGCTTGTCATCTTCCGGTGATTCCCAACTACGCGGATTTAGAACGCCTAGCAGAGACCGCTCGGGCAGCACTGGACAGTACCGTCCCAGGACTTTTGATAGCCGGCCATGGGCTCTACGCATTTGGAAACGATCTGAAAAATGCAGTCGCCCATCTGGAGGCTTTTGAATTTCTCTTTGAGTGGCTCTACTACCAGCGCCTGGGTGGTCAAGTGGGGTCAACTCTTGTAGGCTCCTAATGGGACCGAGAACAACCATACGATTGAAAGTGGAGGGATTAGCATGGCATACATTACCCTAGAATCTGGCGATATCATTTCTGAACCGACGACGCTGGTGCAGTTCTTGACGAACCATGGTATTTTCTACGAATACTGGGATCCAAGTGTCCTCTCTGACCGGTTACAACACGGCCTCGACCTCTCGGATCAAGAAAAAGAATCCGTATTCGAGTGCTTTCAATCCGATTTGGAACGACTGTCCGAACAGCATGGATATACCTCCCATGACATGATTATCTTAAGTGCCACCACCACCCCTAATCTGGAGGAGCTGTTGACAAATTTCCAGCGTGAGCACCATCACACCGAAGACGAAGTCCGCTTTATTGTGGATGGCGAGGGCGTATTTACCCTTACTCGCAATGACGAGCGGTTTGGGATCACCGTGACACCCGGAGACCTGATTAGCGTGCCCTACGGCACGCGGCACTACTTTACGTTAACGGACAAGCGGCATGTCAAGGCCATCCGTCTGTTTCAGTCTAAAGAGGGCTGGACCGCCATTTACGACAAAGACGTCTCCGCCTCGTAACCACTCATAAAAGGGGAATATATCGTGTCCATGGAACCATCCGAGCGACTCTTAAACTTACCCCATCAGTTCTTTGCGGACTTGGTCGGCAGAGCTGAAATCTTGCGCCGCGCGGGCAATCCGGTCATAAATCTCGGTCAAGGCAATCCCGATCAGAAGACCCCTTCCGCCATCATTGAGGCTCTCAAAGAGGCGGCAGACAACCCGGCATATCACCGCTATATCCCCTTTAATGGACTCTTCGAACTAAAAGCAGCCGTGGCAGAATGGTACCGTGTGCATCACGACGTGGTGATCGATCCCGAGCGTGAGGTATCCATTTTAATTGGGAGCAAGATCGGTCTTCAAGAAATTTCGCTAGCGCTACTGAATCCTGGGGACAAAGCCATGGTCCCCGATCCCGGATATCCTGACTATTGGTCAGGCATCCGCTTGGCTGGCGCGGACATGGTACCTATGCCGCTGGATGCCGATCTCGATTTTTTGCCAGACCTAACCACGTGGCGATCGGATGCCAAACTGGCATTTTTCAACTATCCCAACAACCCGACCGGACGCTTAGCGTCCGCCGAATTTTTTGATGAAGTGATTCAACTGGCCGCAAGAGATGGCGTAGTGCTTGCCCATGACCTGGCCTATGGAGACATTGTATTCGACGAGAAGCGTTCTATAAGCCTCCTCTCGCGCCCGGGTGGTAAAGAAGTGGGCATCGAATTCACGACGCTATCGAAATCCTACAACATGGCGGGCTGGCGTCTAGGATTTGCGGTCGGAAACCCAACCATCATTCGCTATCTGGACCTCTTGCAGGACCATTTGCACTGCAGTCAATTTGGGGCCATTCAAGTGGCGGGCATCACGGCCCTGCGGCAGCCCCTGGAGACCCTCGATGTTCTCCGAAACCTCTACCAACAGCGACGAGACAGATTTATTGAGAGTGCCGCACAAGTAGGATGGAGGATTCCCCCCTCCGAAGGCAGCGTGTTCGTCTGGTGCCCCGTCCCGACATCCGAAACCGCCGTCCAGTTTTGCGATCGCGTGCTCAAAGAGTCTTATGTGGTGTTGGCGCCCGGCACCGGCTTCGGAACAGCTGGGGAAGGATTTGTTCGCGTCTCGCTTACCGCTAGTACCGAGCAGCTAGTAGAAGCCACACGCCGGATCGGAGATTTGTTATAGCGAGGATCCGATACCGGCGATGAACCCCTCTGGAACGCCCATCGGCAATGGCTGTTTTTCTGAGACAGAGCCTTTATG
>JAKADJ010000100.1 GCA_021820645.1 Bacillota bacterium | reverse complement strand
GTGGTGTCGAGGCTCCCGTGGCTTAGAGGCGCAAGCCTATGCGCTCGCGATTAATGAGCGGCTGCAAGCCCTCGCGGCGACGGAAGACTTCCCGCTCGTGCCCCACGTGAGTTATGGGAGCGCCCAATACGCACCTGGCCATCTCGAAGAGGCGCTCCACGCGGCCGACCAGGCGATGTACGCCCAAAAAGGGACGTTGCTTGCGAGTCAACGCGGCGGACATTTGATCATCAGCCGCAATCGCCGGACCGAGCTCCAAAGCGGCGGAACGTCAACCCCCAACCCCGGACAGTTTGCCAGCCAATTCGGTCTTGAATTCGATGCGGCACTACGTAGCATCTATGCCCGACATTCCGAAGAGGCCCAATCCTTCATCCGCTTTGCGGCTCCAGAGCCCGGCACGGCCGTCGTGGAGGTCGGGGCCGGTACCGGACGGCTAGCATTCGATGGAGGCTTGGCGGACTCTGTGGGTGCCGAGGGCATCCTCTTGCTCACGGATCCTTCGCAGGTCCAACTCCAACAAGCCCGCCAGCGGGCGCAGGCGACCCCTTGGGTGCGGTTCCTAGTCGCGCCGGCCGAGAGCCTGCCGCTAGCATCGGGCGGCGCCGATTATATCCTGGGATCCTGGTTTTTACACTTGTGCGACCCCGCCACGGTCATTCACGAATTGACGAGAGTCTTAAGATCGGGCGGGCAGTTGGCGTTAGATTTTCTTGTGGACGCGAGTTGGTCGAGTGCGTGGATGGATATTTTTCTACCTTTGCGCCAGGCTTTAACCGATGCAGGCCGCCCCTTTTTGGTCTCCGGCCATCGCTCGGGGGAGATTGTCGAACTTTGCCAAGATCTCGGGTTGACTGTAGAACGTACTCTGCACCAGGCGATTGCTTTGACGTTTTCGGACTGGCGGATTGCATGGCAATTTTTGAACCAAGGGGGCCATTTGGGCGTGATGGCAGAGGGACTCTCACCCACGGTTCGGACCACCGTGTTCCAAGCCGTAGAGTCGCGCATGGCGGCGGTGTTTGCCCAAGCCTCGCCAAAAGACCTTGTGGCGTCCGGGGGCATCGATTATCTCGTGGCACGCAAACCCTAGAACCCTCTCGGCGACTGCTAGCGGGATATTCGTCACTGGCGTCCTTCGCAGAAGCCGCCCGTGATTACGAGACGGCCGGAAGCCAGCCGGCGTGAAAGCTAGCCACGCCAACCATGACGGCGGCACCGGCCAGAACGCCGAAGACGGTGGCCTCTTTATGGGCCTGCCAGGCTTCGGGAAATGTGTCGTTCACGACCACATACAGCATGGCCCCACTGGCCAAGGCAAGGAAAAACGCACTGAGGGTGGGAGACAGGGCGCCGAATAGCAGTGGCAGCAGCGTACCCAATGGAGTGACAAAACTAATAAGACCCGTCAGGACCAAGATTTTCCGCCGTGACATCCTGCTCATCGCCAGAGGCGCCGCGATACTCATCCCCTCAGGGATGTTATGCAGCGCAATGGCGAGTGCGATGATGAGGCCCAAGTGGGCATGAACCGCATCGCCCGCTCCAATCGCTATCCCCTCCGGCAAATCGTGAACGGTAATCGCCAAGGCGATCGACTGACCCGTCTGTCGGAGCCGACTATTGGTGGAGACCGGCCGGCTTCCCGCATCCCCGTGGTGCCACAGAGCGGCTAATCCGACCATCAAGATGATGCCGCCCAAACAACCCACCGTGAACCAGCCGATTCCACCCGTTTTGATACTGTTGGGCAGCAACTCGGTGAGCACCACGGTCACCATCACGCCCGATGCCATCGCCAAAATAAAGGCCAATACGGGCCGAGACAGAGTGTGGAAGCGCAGGACAATCAACGCTCCCAGCGGGGTCGACAATCCCGAAAGAAAACTGAGAGTCATAATCGTCCACATAGTGATTCCCTCCGAGACAAGCTTCGCTTCCTCATTCTATGAGCGGAGCAGGGCTCAAAGACCGTTCCTATATGCGCTTCAAAATTGAGGCCATGGCGTCCCCTGAAAAATTTGTCAGCATCCGATTGGCTGTTGAGGATCCTAGTTGTCATACGGACTATGGGTTTAGTGAAAGCCGGGTGCAAGGATTGCCGCCGCTTGGCTGTGATGGACAGTGGAGAAGGCGCAGCTCCACTCCCAAATTGGGGTGAGGTCGATGATGACCTGTCCTGCGATATCGCTTTTCTCACCACTCGATAAGGCATTGTGAGTGGTCTTATCCCGACGGAATCTACGTTAATCGTTGAGAAGCCGTCCTACCAGTAATAAGACCGGGTGTTAGACCACAGTCAGTTCGCTCCGACTACGGCGGAGACGGCCATTTCACTATTGTGAAACACAGCCTGGATAGGCTCCACGGTGGGTCGTGGGTGTGGGCTGGAACTCCCGGCTTCTCAAGACGTGAGACTATCCATTATTAGTGGGTTTTGCTCTATGAGACGTTGGTCCTCCCTCAAAGCGCCATTTGCCCGTTAACGGTCCGGTGAGGTTGTTTCCTGTATATGGTTTGCAAATCAGTCGTCCCCCTCTCGAATCCGGTGTGAGTGTGGCACATAATGCCACGCCTTCGACACGTCGAGGCCGCCCACCCCTCGATTTTGCTTTCCTACCCCGAACTGCTCTATACTGGGCTTAGCCATTTCACTGTGTCCCCTGAATCCGGTTGTTGTCTCGTAACTCCAACCCGATCAGAGGGGCTTTTCGTTACTCAACTTGAAAAGGCTCCTAATACTTCATGACAAGATTCTCACTGTGGATTGAGGGCTCCTTCGACCTCCCGATCCAACCTCATTGAGCAGGAAATTTTTTTCAGCAGGTGTCACACAAACACTAGATATCACTACATCGACCCATCCAAAGTTATCAGCGGGCAGTATAGCATGAGACACAATAACGTCGAGGATGGACAAGGAGAGGAAATTGCCACACCACGATCAGGAGAGGTGGGCGCAAGCCAAACGGCTCTTAGGCGAGGCCGCCGCAGCCAGTGTTACGAATCATACGCGTTTGGGGCTAGGATCTGGCTCTACGGTCGCCGCGTGCATCCAAGCCTTAGGGCATCGTGTTCGACATGATGGGCTAGAGCTTCACTGTATCGTGGCGTCCGAAGCGAGTCGGCGAATGGCGGAAGCACAAGGGATACGGGTGGAGTCTGTGGAGGTTTCTGGATCGCTGGACTATGCCATTGATGGAGCCGACTACGTGGATTCTGTGGGGACGTTGATTAAGGGGGGTGGTGGTGCGCTGGTTCGAGAACGCATGCTTCTCGAATCGGCGATCCGCACTCTCATCTTGATCGATGACTCTAAACCAGTGGCCAGCTTGGATCGGTGTGTGATTCCAGTGGCCGTGGTGCCGTTCGGCTGGCGGACCATTAAGGATAAGTTGTTGGGCCAAGGCGCTGAGGCGGAGTTGCGACGACATGGTGACCAGCCTTTCATGACGGATGATGGCTTATTTATATTAGATACCCGTTGGAATCGGGTAAGCCACCCGCTAGACCTACACCGTCAATTAAAATTAATCACCGGCGTGGTAGAGACTGGAATTTTTGTGGGCTATCACAACCACGTATGGATTAGTGACGGAACCGGTGTTACTCGCTGGACGCCCGAAGGTCCAGAAATCTCCGGCTTGTAGAGCATACGAAGCAGGAGATCCTTCGGGCCGTTGTGGATTAAACGATCCAGATCCTGCTGCTCGTGGGAGGGTTAGACAACCGGCGGCAGGAGTTTTACAAGTTTTCACGAATAGATCCGTGGAGGTGAATATCGTTGAAAATTCGGTCATTTGACGATTTTTGGCCATATTACTTGGATCAACATCGGGAACCCGGGACCCGAATTCTACACTTTATTGGTACCGGTTTAGGAATTTTAAGCCTGCTTACCGCACTCTTCACGCTTAATCTCTATTATGTGGTCATGGCACCAGTTGTCGGTTACGGTTTAGCGTGGTGCTCGCATCTTTTTATTGAAAAGAATCGACCGGCAACGTTTCGACATCCGCTGTGGTCGTTGCAAGGGGATTTTCGGCTGTTTCTGTTGATGCTCACCCACGGCTTGGATACCCGAGAGACCCTGATGCCTAAGATCTTACCACGTCAACGTCGCTAATCGTGGCGCATAGATGAGCCCCCTCCTTTATATGATGAAAGGGGAGGGGGATATCCATGCAAGGATCTATCTACCTACGCCGGTACCGCGGTGGGTTTATCGTCATCTTATTAGGATTCTTGCTGGCGGGTTGTGGCAACCCCAATAGCATTGGCAACATGCCGCGTCCTGTACAGCAAGTGGTAAACGCTCCAACGTTGTCGGGTTCTAATATCGGGGTCAATATGTTGCGGGTCACGGGAAACCAATCCTTTATTGGAACCGGAAATATTCCGGGTTATTTCAATTTCGGACCCGCCCAGGATCAAGGGAGCAATACCTACTATGTGAACTTTGAAATCCCGATCAATCTGGCAGGGATTCAACGCTGGATGGGATACGCTCCCAAGGCCATTCAATCTACAACCTATATAAATTACGACTACATCAACATCGTGCCGTTGCCCAATCTGGCCTATGATCGGTTGTACTATGACCCCAACACGAAATATGCCGCATTTCGCTTCAAACTGAATGCGGACGGTACGATTATGGATGAATCATGGGATGCCGTAGCCGTAAATAGTTAGCGCCAACCTTCAGCAGAGGTTTCTTTTTTTGCGCGGAATTGTTTAAATGAAAGGAGGATGCAACCAAAAGGGGAACGGATGAGGGAAGATGGAGACAACAACCATGACTGACATCAAAGGATTCGCCACGCGGGCAATCCATGCGGGACAGGCGCCGGACCCAACGACAGGAGCCACCATCGTCCCTATTTACGCAACCAGCACCTATACCCAAGATGAATTAGGACAGCATAAGGGATTTGAGTATGGCCGAGGAGATAATCCGACACGAATGGCCTTAGAAACCGCGTTAGCTTCATTAGAACAGGGGTCTACGTGCTATACGTTTGCGTCGGGCTTGGCGGCGAGTGATGTAATTTTAAGGCTATTGCCCCCGGATAGCCATATTGTGGCTGGACACGACCTGTATGGGGGCGTCTATCGGCTCTTCGAAAAAGTTTATCATCCGGAGATTACTGCGGTCACCTATGTGGATTTGTCGGATCCTGACGCCCTGATCGCTGCCATCCGGCCCGAGACTCGACTGCTTTGGTTGGAGACCCCAACCAATCCATTGCTTCAAGTCTACGATATTCGGCAATTGACACAGATCGCGCATCAACATGGAATGTGGGTGGCGGTAGACAATACGTTTGCGTCTCCGTATTTGCAAAACCCCCTCGCTGACGGCGCAGATTTTGTGGTGCACTCGACCACGAAATATATTGGCGGGCACTCAGACGTCTTGGGGGGCGCTATCATCGTTCGTGACCAAGGTTTAGCCGAGCGGATCAAGTTTATACAGAATGCGGCAGGGGCGATCATCGGCCCGTTCGAAGCCTGGCTCACCTTACGAGGTCTGAAAACGCTCGCGGTGCGGATGCGCCAACATACTCACAATGCGGGGGTATTAGCGCGATATTTATCACAGCATCCCCGTGTGGCGCGGGTGTATTACCCGGGATTGTTCGAAGGCGCATCGATGGCAATCGTGCAACGTCAGATGCGGGAATATGGCGGCATGATTTCTTTCGAATTGAAGGTTTCGGGCCGCGATCCCCTTGAGGAAGCGCGGGATGTGCTCGCCCGATTCGCAATCTTTTCCTTAGCGGAGAGCCTGGGGGGCGTGGAATCCCTCGTGGGCCATCCCGCGACTATGACGCACGCAGCGATTCCCAAAGAGATCCGTGAAGCCCGAGGCGTGCGTGACGGGCTGATCCGGCTATCGGTGGGCATTGAAGACGAAGCCGACCTCCTAGAAGACCTTGATAACGCCCTCAAATAGTTGCGGTGGGGGTGGCAGGTGCGCGTGCGAGCATATCATCCCGGGTCCCAATCTTGGACCCGGGCTTCCTGCACCGCGAGGCTTCATAAGAAGCCAACAGTGAGACCGCCGTTGATGACCAACAGAGACCGGTGTCCACGAGACGCAAATCTGTCTTCGCGAAAGGAGATTAGGCATGGATCGTTGTGGCTTATTTATCAACGGAAAACAGCAACCAACATTGGAGTATTATCCGGTGATGCACAAGTATCGTAAGGAGCCCATCGCAGAGGTATCCGAGGCTTCGACGGAAGATTTGCATCAGGCCGTGGATGCTGCGCATCAGGCTTTTGGACGGCCTTGGTCAATTCACGAGCGCTACCGTGCATTGGAACGTGCCGCCGATTTGTTGGCGGAACGGGCCGAGGAGTTCGCCTTACTCATTACGCAAGAGTCCGGGAAGCCGCTTAAGGAATCACGGGTGGAGGCGATGCGTGGTCAGCAAACCTTAAGATATTCAGCGGTTGCCGCTCGCACTCTTAAAGGCCAAGAGGTACCGATTGCCGGCAATCCGGGATCAGAACGGCGTTTAGCGTTCACCATTCGTAAACCCTACGGAGTCACGCTCGCCATTACACCCTTTAATTTTCCGCTCAATCTCGTCTTGCATAAAGTCGGTCCGGCCCTGGCAGCCGGCAATCCTGTGGTGTTAAAACCAGCGCCGGCTACCCCGCTGACGGCTTTAAAGCTCGCACAGTTACTGCATGAAGCAGGAGTTCCTGCCGGATATATCAACGTAGTGACAGGCATGGGACCAGAAATTGGAGAACAATTGGTCAAAGATTTAAGGGTGGAACTCATTAGTTTTACGGGTTCGGCAGCCGTAGGGCAGCTTATTCGTGGACAGGCTGGATTGCGGCCCGTTCTCTTAGAACTGGGGAATAATTCGGCCAATATCGTGCACGAAGACGCGGATATCGAGGCGGCGGCCCGAGTCCTTGCGGCTCGCGCTTATGGATATGCAGGACAAGTCTGCATCTCGGTACAGCGTATTTACGTGCACCATAATATTTGGAATGCGTTTCGGTCCGCTATCGAGCGGGCGACCCAACAACTAGTGGTCGGGGATCCCGAGGACCCTAATACGGACGTTGGCCCCATGATTAACGAAGCCGCAGCCGAGCGGGCGGAGCGCTGGTATCAGGAAGCTCTAAACGCTGGAGCACATGCAATCGTTGAGGGAACGCGTCATGGATCGATGTTTTCGCCTGGGCTCTTAGAAGATGTCGCCCCGTCGTTACGCGTAATGTCCGAAGAAGTGTTCGCACCGTTGGCGGGCTTAGTGCCGTATCACGATATGGATGAGGCCATTGAGTGGGCCAATCAGAGCCGGTATGGACTCCAAGCCGGGATTTTTACACAAAACCTAGGCGTGGCGATGAACGCCGCCCAGAAGCTTCAAGTGGGAGGCGTGATGGTCAATGACAGCAGTTCTTATCGCGCTGACAACATGCCCTATGGAGGAATTAAGGAATCGGGGATTGGTCGCGAAGGACCAGAGTTTGCGATCGAAGAAATGACCTATCCCACCGTCATTGTCTTAAACCTTTAGACGCGCTGGCGCATGAACGGTAAGACACGGTTTGGTAGTGACAACGGAGGCGGGGGCAGTCT
>JAKADJ010000099.1 GCA_021820645.1 Bacillota bacterium | reverse complement strand
TTGCATGGCTTGGTTGATGTGATCCACACTCAATCGGTGAAGGGGTTCGCCCATCAGTGCTCGGTGTGAGGCGCGGCCCGCATAAAGATTGGTACCGCCTAGCTGCACCCCTAAGCCACCGGCCATCATCGACTCGGGGATGCCGGCATTGGGGCTCGGATGTTTAGACGCATCATGGCGCATGGTCTGCCAAGCCCTGAACGGGAAGAGGCGTAGCCCCGCCATAACCAGAAACAAAAGAACTGCGGTGATTCGGGCCGGTATATAATTCGCCAAATCGTCGAGCCGGGCCGAGGCCCAGCCGAACTCTTGATAGCGCGGATTCTTGTAGCCGACCATCGAGTCTAAGGTGTTGACGGACCGATAGGCCATCGCCAAGGGGGCGCCTCCCAGTACTGCATAAAAGACGGGAGCCACCACGCCATCGACTAGGTTTTCGGCTAAGGTTTCGACCGTGGCGCGTACCACCTCAGATTCCGAAAGATTAGCGGTATCCCGGCCCACAATCATGCTGGTTGCATGGCGAGCTGCTTGGAGATCTTTGTGTCTAAGCGGGTCTAGGACGGCCTGTCCCGCCTGGTAGAGACCTTTGCAGGCAATGGTGGTGGATGTCAGCCAAATCGCTAAAGCATATCCCAGGACTGGCCATAGGGTGGTGGCGATTCGTACCAAAGCCCAGGTGGCGGCTATGCTGGCTATCGGAATGACGAGTGCGAGGGCTAGCCCTCGCCAACGTAGTCGGGACGGGCCAAGATCGGAGTGATTGGCCTTCTGATCAACCGCGTGGATGGTGCTCCCGATCAGTCGAACCGGATGGGGCATGAACGCGGGATCGCCTACTAAGGCGTCAACACCCAGGGCTAGAGTCGTGGTCCCAAGGGTACCCCCGATCATGCGGGACCCATTTTACGGAGATCGACAGGCAGGCCCGCAACCATGAAAATGGCCGGATCGGCGGTGGCTGCCAATTGTTGATTGAAGCGCCCCAATTGATCGCGATACTGACGGGCGACGCGATTATCCGGCACAATGCCTTGCCCAACTTCGTTACTCACCACGATGATGGGGTAGGGAAACGCGACAAGGGCGTCGTAAAATTGGTTCTGTCGGGTAAGCCAAAGTTTCTCGGGCTCGGAAAACATCCAGTTATTGAGCAAAAGCGAGAGGCAATCCAGGAGCACCACCGTCGGATCATGGGGCTCTTTGAGCCAGTCCCGGATATTCAAGGCTTCTTCGATGGTGACCCATGACGACGGACGCCTCTCTCGGTGTTGGGCGATACGGTTAGCCATCTCCGGGTCCGTCACGGTCGCGGTAGCCAGATAGGTAACGGGCCAACCGGTTTGCATCGACAGTTCGTATGCGCGCTCTTCCGCATAGCGGCTCTTGCCGCTTTTTGCCCCACCGATTATTAGGGAATAGCTCATGTGTATCACCGGTCCTCGCCCCAACAGCCCTAACGTACTTTCGCAATGTTTGTCTCCCATCCTAGGAAAGCGGCATCCTGGTGTCAATAGGTGCCGATATCGATGAGAGAGGATCCTGCCGGATGGTAAAGGCCGTATTCTGATCCTTCACCTAAAGTCAAAATGCGTCTGTTAAAGGTCGGGCGACAATAACTATTGAAAACGCAATGACGGGGGTTCTGTGTGGAAGTCCCGCTAGGTCCATGGCTGTTGGTTCCGCACCGGCCAGCGCACACATGGATCGCCGTAGAAAACTGGCGGAATACATCACCTGCCTTGAGGTGTGGCCGCGCGTAGTAACCGCCTAATTTTCATCCGATCACGAAGTTAAATACAGGTTAATGGGGAATCCTTTAAGGCGACCCACTCGGCATGGCTACTCTGGAAAAATTTTGGGAGGCGAAAACATATGGCAGAGCTTAAGATTGCCGTAATCTATTACAGTGCGACCGGAACTAATCATCAATTGGCTGAAGCGGCCGCCGCGGGAGCCAAAGACGTCGGTGCCGCGGTGCGGATCCGCCGCGCCAAAGAGTTGGCCCCTAAAGAGGCCATGGCCACTAATCCTGCCTGGATGGCGCATCATGAAGCAACCCGGGACACGGTACCGGAAGCGACCTTAGACGATCTGGACTGGGCAGATGGCCTCATCTTTAGCGTGCCGACCCGGTTTGGCGGGATGGCGGCTCAAATGAAGCAATTTTTGGATACCGCCGGACCGCTTTGGGGACAAGGCAAACTGGCAGGCAAAGTGGTGACCGCTATGAGTTCAGCGAGCAATCTCCATGGCGGACAAGAAGCTACGATCCTATCTCTTTACACGACGATGTATCACTGGGGGGCGATCGTGGTAGCGCCGGGGTATACCGATCCGGTATTGTTTGCGGCGGGGGGCAATCCCTATGGTACGAGCGTGACCGCAACGGGCGATGGGAAGGTTTCCGAAGAAGCTTTGGCGGCCGCACGGTATCAAGCTAAGCGACTCGCCCGCATCGCAGAGAAGCTAGCGCGTTAATTTGTGCGCCATGAAAACGGAGCGCGTCGGTTCTTACCCGATTGGCTCCGTCACCTAAAATATAGGGGACTCAAGACGATCGACCACCGTCCGTTTTCCCAATGCCGGAGGAGTACCTGTCCCGTGTTTGGCACCAACATGCGCCGCGTGGCAGGACCCTCCGCATTCATGATGACGAGACAGGCTCCCTTGACACAATCCGCATGAGTGGCGGCTACCGTTAGCCCGGGCTCCTGATGTGTCTCGATGAACGTTTCAAGTGTGTGAAGTACTCGACGTCCGACGGCCAAGATTCGCTCCCCTCCAGGGGGCGGATTTTTCTCGGGATCGGCGCGCCAGGCCCGATAGGAGTCAGATCCGGACTGTTCCAGCGCTTTTAAGTGCTGTCCATCCCACTGCCCTAAGTTTACTTCTGATAAGTCCGTGAGAATCGTGGGGGCCAGGTGATGGTCTTGGGCAAGAGGTGCAATAGTCTCTTGGGCGCGCGCCAAGGGGCTGGTGACGACGTATGCGATGGGGGCGCGATGGAGCTGCGTCACAAGGGATAGGGCTTGTTCTTGGCCTACCTTTGTTAGATGCGGATCCCAAGTGTGTGAGGCAAACCGTCCGGTCGCATTGGCTTCGCTTTCGCCATGGCGCACGAGAAGAACGTCAGCGTACAAGAGACCCTAAAACCTCCTTGTGCAGTGGACAATGGTCTTATCATACCCAATTTAGAGAAGAAAGCACAATCTTTGGGAGAGCGAGCGCGTGCGCATTCTAGATTAAAATATGGGATAATCGTGGTTTTTGTGTGTTTAAGGCCAAAAATCGGTTGTTTTGGGTCATGGCCAGGGTTTTGGAAGAAGAAAAGCCTGCAGTAGTTTGTTAGGCTAATTGGAGAGGATATGGGAACCTGCCAAGTTGTCGGTACATATTCTATCTGTAAGAGCAACTGTATATGCCAAATCGTCGGATCACGCGACGTACGGGGGAACCACGTTTTTGGGGCGCACCGATCACTCGGAGAGCAGCTTTCCGCTCTAGCCCGGCAGCTCACCTCGTCGGCAAGGAAGGCTTGGAGCGTTAGCCCGAGCATGCTCGGGTTTTTTTGTTTCAATGAGTATTTATGCCAAAGTGAGGTGAATCAAGGTGGGATATCCTTTTCGCAACCAGAAAACCGAGATCATAGAGGAAATGCCGATGGCGGCTACTGACATGGCGATCTTGGAACCCAGCCGCGGCTACCGGGGATACGTGCCCTGGGTCGCGGCGTTGGTGGCAATTATCGTCTGGGAAGCGGTGGCGGCGCTGCATTTGGTTTCGGCTACGGCGCTCCCCTCCCCGGTTCAGGTATTTCGGGATCTGATCGCCACGGCCACGACCGGGTATAGTGGGCAAACCCTTTTGAATAGTACTCTATTTAGCTTTGGTCGCATTGCCGTCGGATTTATCCTGGCGGTTCTGGTGGGCATCCCGATTGGATTTTGGATGGCGACAACAGATTGGGTGTTTTTAATTATCGATCCCTTTCTCCAGTTCCTGCGGCCGATTCCGCCGTTGGCTTATCTGCCCTTGATTGTGGCCTGGTTTGGAATTGGCGAGTTGCCGAAAGTTATCCTGATCTTCTTTTGTACCATCCCGATTGTCATCATTAGCGCCATGTCCGGTGTCAAGAGTGTGCAGGAAAATCGAAAGCGCGTGGCCGAATGCTTTGGCGCCAGTCCCTGGCAAATGTTTCGATACGTGATCTTGCCTTCGGCATTGCCGGAGGTGTTTACCGGGATGCGGGTCGGGATCGGAGTGGCGTGGACCTGTCTAGTCGCCGCTGAAATGATTGCTGCCTCAAGGGGCCTGGGTTGGATGATTATGTCGGCCGGCGGTCAACTCCAAATTGGGGTGGTGTTTGTCGGTATCATTGTCATTGGGCTGCTGGGGTATGGGATGGAGCTTGGGATCCGGACCATGGAAAAGAAGATGGTACCTTGGAAGGGGCAAGCTTAATCGTACAAAATTAAGGAGGAATCTGATGAATAAGCGGTGGATGAGTGGACTGATGATATTGCCATTGGTGGGGATTATTGCGGGATGTGGGAGTGCGAGCGGCACATCCGGAGAACCGACCGTGACCATTGGATACGAAAATGCTCCGGATCCGGAAGCCGTGGCCATCGAGCAGCAATTCTTCCAGAAGTATATGCATGCGCACGTCGTCACCAAGTACTTTGCCTCGGGACCGGCTGCATTGACCGCTCTGGCTTCGGGATCGCTTAACTTTATGACCACCCTCGGCAACCCCCCCACGGCTTCGGCGATTGCCAAGGGCGTGCCGCTTAAAGTGATCTGGGCGATGGAGCGCTATACCACAGCCGAAGGACTGGTGGTCAAAAATGGGAGCGGAATCCATAGTTTGAAGGCGCTCGAAGGCAAAACGGTGGCACTGGTCACCGGATCCACATCCCCATTTGAACTCTATACGGCGCTCAAGAACGCGCACATTCCCCAAAGCAGCGTGCACATTGAGAATATGTCTCCGCCTAACATGGTGGCCGCGTGGAAATCCGGGAGTATTCAAGCCGCCTACGTGTGGGTCCCGTTTATGAGTCAGATGCAGCAAGATGGGGGCCATATCTTGGTCTACGACCAAAATCAAGCCAAGACCGCGCCAATTTTTAACTTGGCCGTGGTCAACAGTACCTTTGCCGCGAAGTACCCGTCATTAGTCGAGGGGTTTGTCCGCGCGGAAGAGGCCGGCGTTCCCTTTTTCAGGCAACATCCGAATCAAGCCTATAAGGACATGGGTAAGCTCAATGGCATTACCGCGGCCGAGGCTAAATCTCAGGCTGCCGGCCTCAGCTTTACCTCGTTATCCCAGCAATTGACGGCACAACGAATGGGGGAGGGGTCGAGTGTGGGGTCTTCTCTGGTGACGAAATCTTTGACCTCTGCAGCCCAGTGGTTGAAGACCCAAGGGGCTATCTCTTCAGTGCCGAGCAACATGGCGCAATATGTGGATCCCACGTTCGCCCAAAAAGTTGCGAAGTCTTCAAATCCGTAAGAGCTGGCGGGTTCTCGGAAAGGAACCCGCCCTTATAAAAGACCTATGACTTAACAAGGTAGGAGTGACATAGCGCGGTGATCCAATTCTCGAACGTTGGTAAGATGTATCCCGCGACCAGCAAAGGGGGTTCCCCGACGGTCGCGGTAGAGGAATTTTCGCTCACCATTGAAGATGGCGAATTTTGTTCCGTGGTCGGACCGAGTGGGTGTGGCAAGACCACGATCTTAAATATGTTAGCCGGATTCGAGGCCCCCACCCGGGGGCAGATCACGGTAGGGGACCAGATCGTCACCAAACCCGGTCCCGAACGCGCCGTCGTGTTTCAACGGCCATCTTTGCTACCATGGATGAGCGTCTTTGACAATATAGGGTTTGGACTCACGATCCGCGATAAGAATCCCAAAGGCCACGATCCTGATATTATCCAGATGGTGGAAGAAATGGGGCTGTGCGGATTTGAACGCCATTATCCGTATCAACTCTCCGGGGGCATGCAACAACGGGTATCCATTGCACGGGCCCTTATTACCGATCCGTCAAGCCTCTTGATGGATGAACCGTTTGGGGCGCTCGATGCCCAAACCCGCAGCGATATGCAACGCTTTTTGTTGGAGCTTTGGAAAACCTCGCAACCGACCGTGCTGTTCATCACCCATGACGTGGACGAAGCGATTCTTTTAAGCGACCGCGTCATTGTAATGACTCCGAGACCTGGTAGGATTGCGGAGGAATTCCCCATTGGGTTAAAACGACCACGCCAGTGGGATAGCATTCTTTCAGCGGAGTTCCTGCGGTACAAGAAGGAGATTTTATCGGTCTTGCGTCATGATGCAGTTTAGACACTGTGCTATGCTGGAGGAAAGAAGGCTGGGGCGGGGGGATGGCTGGTGGACGATAACCAAGCAGGGGCGTTATTTGATGCCACGTTTGCATTGGGACGGCTCCTGAGTCGGCGCTTTCGACGGGAGCGCGAACCCCTAAACATTACGGCCACCCAATATCATGCGCTTGCTATTATGCATGAGGTGCACACCGCCACATTAATGGAGATGGCGTCGTTGCTAAAAGTGGCCGGTCCTACCGCTACCCGGTCGATTGAAGCCCTCGAACAAAAGGGGTTAATCATTAAGGATCGGGATCCTCAAGACCGTCGTATCGTATGGCTCCGGCTATCCCCGGAAGGCACTGCGCTTCTAACGCATGAACGGCAGGCACATATTACATACTTGCAACAACTAGGCGAGCGACTGACCCGCCAGGAGCGAGAAGAGTTGGTGCGCCTGATGCAAAAACTGGTTTTTGAGGACAAGCCTTAGGAATCGTACGAAAAGAGGACACGGTTACGCGAAAGACGGTTGGAATCATGCTAAACCCCATGGCGGGGCGGGACATCCGCCGCTTAGTGGCTTTTGCCTCGCTACAATCGACACCGGAGAAGTTACAGGTGGTGCGCCGCATTCTTTCCGGCATTGCGGTATTTGCAGACCAGGTCGATGTCTTGATGCCCGAAGATTATGAGGGGCTGACACACGTCCTACGGGATGAGGCCCGAAGATTGTTTGGGCTCTCCGTAGAACTGGTCGGGGCACCTGGTGGCCCGTCCTCGGCGGACACTACGGTCCGCTCGGCCCGGGAATTGGTGGATGCCGGTGCGGAACTCCTCATCGCCATCGGGGGCGATGGCACCCAACGCAATGTGGCACAAGCAGAGCCAAAAGTTCCGGTGCTACCGGTGGCCGGAGGCACCAATAATGTAGCCTGTTGGGTGGGGGATCAGACTGTTGCCGGGTTTGCCGCGGGATCCTATGTGATGGACCCGGGACGGTATCAAGAGCAACTTTTTGTGGCTAAAGTACTGCATTTGACGCGAGGTTCGGGATCCTCATCGATGGAGGACCTCGCACTCATTGATGTGGCCTTGGTACGTCAGACTTTTACAGGGGCGCTTGCGGTATGGAATCCCGAGGATGTCGTACAGCTATGGCTGGCGGTGGCCGATCCGGTCCGCCCGGGCCTTTCCAACCTAGGTGGTCAAGTATGCCCGGTGGCACCGGAAGAGGATGCCCTCACCTGGCTTCAATTGGGTACGGGC
>JAKADJ010000098.1 GCA_021820645.1 Bacillota bacterium | reverse complement strand
GCTGTCACCCCGTAGAAAGGCCCGCGCCAGCTAATACTGCCCAAGGTGCCCCCGAGAAGCGGGCCGACGGAGATGCCAAGGCCCAAGGCGGCCTCGTACAAAATGACCGCTTGCGCCGTGCCCCCGCGGCCCACGGCTACAATGGCAGCCAGGGCGGTGGCAATGAAAACCGCGTTGCCCAGGCCCCATCCCGCCCGGAAGCCGACAATTTCGGCGATGGAGTTCGAATGGCCCGCGAGGAACGAGAAGGTGACGATGATGGCGAGTCCGATGAGAATGGTGCCTTTGGAACCGAGCCGGGTGGAAACGACGCCGGTAATGAGCATCGCGATGGCCATGACGGCGTTGTAGCTGGTGAACAGCAATTCCACTTGCGAGGGAGTGGCATGAAGCTGTCGGCCAATGAGCGGCAAAATGGGATCGACCAGGCCTAATCCCATGAAGGCAATCACGCAGGCGAATGCGACCGCCCAAACGGCCATGGGCTGGTTAAAGAAGCCTACCTGCTCCAGAGGTTGTTCTAGTTCGGCACTGTGCAAAGAGGTCCCCTCTTCCTTGTATCATACAATTAAAAACGGCAAAAAAATTAGGCTAATCGAGGAAGGTTTGGTTGAGTCGGGATAGAAGTCGTGAGAATACCTCCAGTTCTTCGGGTGACCAACTCCGCAAAAGTTGTTCATAGAGGTGTGCCCGCCGGTCTTTTTCCCGTTCGAGTACCTCGCGTCCGGACCCGGTAATGATGAGGCTGGCTGCCCGATGGTCGGTAGGGTCGGGAATCCGCTCAACCCAACCTTTTTTCTCTAACGAGGTGGCTTGTCGACTCACGGTGGAGACATCCAGGTGGAACTCATGTGCGAGGTCTTTGACGCCTAGTGGCCCACGCTCGTCCAACTGGCGGAGCAGGAGATAGGCCGAGCGGTCCAAATTGCTGGATCGCTGCGAGGACAAAATCGCCCGGCGGATAAAGATGGCAATTTGGTACTCAATTGCTGCGACTTGATCGCGCTCCACTAGCGTGCCTCCCCTCAACAAGCAATGTGTATCATACAAATAAATGCAAGCCCTGTCGAGAAGATTCGCTCGTCGGTTAGGGATAGATTGCCCGACGAAGGTTGCGCGGTGATTTTAAAATCAGCTGTCTAAGATGGCCTGTGACTATTACGCTCGTAGAAGAACTTTGACGAGGAGATATGTCTGGATCCCTATAATGTGCCGAGAGATCCAAACAGAATGGGCGGAAGCGGGCAGGGCATCGGGCCCGGGATGGTATTTCTTGGCCGGCGATAGCGGGAATTATTCGCCAACCTTCCGCCGTACCTTTCAGAGAATCCCTGAATGGGCCAATGTCTGTTTGCCCGAAGTCCAGCGGATCGGGACGGACACTAATCGCAGCGTACTTCTTCAATAGCCAAATTGGTGCCCAGTGTGGCTGGTTCGGACCCAAACGCCGTCTGCCGAAGAGAGTTGAGTGAACCGGAACACGGGACACGTCACCCCGATCACCATAAAGGATTTGAAATATTTGTGTGACGATACCGACGTTGCTAACATAAAGATCCGGAGGTGAAGTAATGAAAATTGCAAAAGTGCTAGTGCCCGCACTATTCTGGATCGGTCTTGCGATTAGCGTTGTGGGTGTCATTGTGGGACTTATTTCGGATGCCTCGTATCTGGGCTCGAATGCCTTTTCCCCACAGAGCCTCACGTTAATGTTTGGGCAGGTGGCATCGCCGATTTGGGAAGGATTAGCGCTTGTCGCAGGCAGCGTCATCATTGGCCGGCTATATGGGGCTTCTTAGCATAACCGAAACGGTTGCTTGGGAAGGGACTTTCTTAGGATCGTGGCGCTGATGTTGAATGTTGGGTTCCTATGACCTGCTAGTACAGGGTGTTGTGGTTACGGCATGACAACGGGAAACCCGCCGACTCTTGGGGTGGAAAACATCGAGGGCCTCTCGGCACACCCTAATCGGAGAGTTCTATCAGGGTCTGGTTTTCGATCCGGAATTTCCGCCCTACTTCGTGGATTATCCCAGACCGGGTCAACCCCGACGACACTGTACTGGGCAACGGTGCCGTCTCACGCACCGACCCACTATGATTCCTATGCCGGACCGGTGAGTCCAGCGGTGCCCGTGGCGCCGCCCGCGGTGGGGGACAATACTTATGCAATACCGGATACAGCAGCGTGGTAGGGCTATCTCATGGACTATTAACCCCGCGGTCGATTGCGGCCATCAGCAATGCGAACGGCATCACGGCGGGGTTCGCGGCCGGAGAGTTTGTCGTTTCGTCGGATCATGCGGGCACCTATCAAAACTATTGGTACAGCATTCCGAGCGTCACGGTACCTGCTGGATCTTAAATTTGTGGCTGCTCCCAATCCCGGAAAGTTTCACAAAAACTGGGGGGCAAAGGCGTATAGCTAACAGCAGCCAATGGCGAAAAGATATCGGCTTTAGTTAAGTAACCTGTCCAATGGGCGCCACCCATAGACTTCCTCGTCGAGGGCCAATCGTAATGGTGCGGTGTCCGACGACGTTAGCTCCCAACCGCTGGTAAAACGAGCGAGATGGATTATCGCGCAAAACCCAGACTTTCATAGACTGGAGCCCGTGTCGCGCTAGCCATGACGCGCCCGCGTGGACAAGTGCGCGACCGTCACCCAATCATTGCCGTCTCCTGAGCACATAGATTGCGTAGAGCTCGCCATCGCAACGCGGATCATCGCCGACCACGGGGCCGACATCGGCAAAGCCCACGACAAACCCGCCGGGCAACGTATGCACGTCCGTTCGATGGAGTCGTTGGTGGCGGGCTGCCACCCGGTCATCAAGGAGGCGTTCCATCTCATCAAACCACGAAGGATTAATGAGCCTTCATAGGTGGTACGCCAACTGGCGATGTGTACCCGTGTGAGCGCTTCCATGTTAGCCATCGGGGCGTCGCGGATTACGTCAGGGGTCACCTTCAACCTTCCTCGATTATTCCTAAACCCAGGATGGCCCATGTCAATTTCATGGGGGGAAGTCCCGGGGCTCCTCATTGATCAACTGATCGCATCTTTTGGAAAGATAACGGATCTCAAAGCGTTCTCTCGTAGGTTTGGAGGATGACGCGGTCTCACGCTAGCACAGAGCCGTCCTAGCCGAGACCGATTTCCTATAGGGGTAACCTGATGATGATTCCGAGCGAAGGCAATTGGGCGGAAGGGGACGGCTCTCCTGCGCACGGACGATTCCGCGGGTGACCAGAGGCCATTCGATTTACCTCGGAGTACCGTGCCAAAATCGGGCGAAGCACGGCATAACGAATCGCGAGGCGGCCCCCGAAAAATGCCTCCCTGAGCATATCGACGCGGGCGGAAAGATTAGGAAAACCGGAGAATGAGCTCGTCCGATGTCAAGCGAGGCCCTAAATAAAAGGGGCCGAAGTCCGCATACCGAGCGCTCGCCTCGTCGAATCGCATTTCGTAGATAAGCTTCTTAATAGGGAGGGGGGAGTCGGCAAAGAGGGTCACGCCCCATTCCCAGTCGTCCAGCCCCTGCGAGCCGGTGATAATTTGAATCACCTGGTCATGATATTTATGACCCACTACCCCATGGTTTTTCATGAGCTCACGGCGCTCATCTCCATTGGTCATATACCAATTGTCGCCACCCTGCCGACGCTTATTCATCGGATAAAAGCAGACATATTGACCATCCGGAATGGCCGGTTCGAGACGCTTTCTTAAGGTCGTGTGAATTTGGTCCTCGGAAATACCGCGGGCCAAGTATTTGCTGAGTTCTACGACCGAGAAGTACGAGTAAGGTCGGGTCAATACCGTACCGATGAGGCTACGGTCCAACATCAGTTCCAAGTCGCCGAGAGTCTTCGGATCGGGGCGGAAATGCAAAAACAACAAGTCTGCCTTGTGCCCCAAAATCGAATAGACGGCATGACGTCCCTGACTCTCCGACACGTTATGGTATTCCCCAACGATAGCCTTGAGCTCCTCAATCGCTTCGGCGCGTTCCCCAGCCGTTAGTTGTTGCCATCGGGTCCAGTTAATGCGGCGAAAGTCATGCAGCGCATACCAGCCTTCGATGGTTTCAATTGGTTCACCCATGTCAATCCCTCCGTCTTCTTCAGCGGAAGTATAGCATAGGCGCGCGTAGATTACCCACGCGCCGACAGCGCTGCCTGGGCTACTAACGCGGGTGGGGCGATCGGACTAAGACACTAAGGCTTCGGATTACTAGTCGACTTGCTGAAGACGTCGAGGGGGTCGGGGTGGTCCTGCCCGCTACCCCGTCGAGGTACCCACCACCCATGGCCAAGTCAAACATAATCGAGAAGCCGTGGTCCACGGCCTCTTGCCACGTGCCCTGGTGAACCTCGCCCTCATGGACGGAAAAGACTTCGCGGTTGTTCACGAACCAAACAATGCTCTCGTGCCCTGGATCGCGGCGGTCGATCAGTCCAGAGTAACGCTCAAAGTGTGTTTCCGACCGAGGCACCGGCAGGAGTCCGCTGCCAATACCATTGGGCTCGTTGCAGGGGCCACCCGGATAGACACCGCAATGGAGCGTATGGGAGGCAGAAGATGTCGCGTTGATGTCTTCCATGAAGTCGATTTCTCCGTGTTCTGGCCATTGACCTTGACCGAGCATCCAAAAGGCTGGCCAGTACCCGATGCCGTTTTGAGGATGAGGTTGCTTAATGACGGCCGTTACCAGCATTTCGCCGCCTTTCGGAGCACCATAGAGAGCGCGGGTCTGAATGCGGCCCGAAGTCCACGCACCATGATCTTCCAACGCCCGAATCACGAGGACACCATGGCCATTGTGGTACACATTTTTTGTGGAATCGGTCATGGTTTCAATTTCCCCGGTCCCAAAAGTGTAACCCGACCCCGTGTCGTACCGCCAAATATGAGGGTTGACGGGACTACCGGGTGCGCTAAGAAAGTGGTCCCTGAAGACCGGCATCCAGCCGCTTTCATCCCTGCCCGCGTGGCGAAGCCTACAGCGTGGGACAAACTTGTGTACGGCTGAGTCGCATGGGCATATGTGGGGGGCGAGAAGCCCGAGTACGAGGGTGGCGGCGGCTCCCAGCAGGGGCTTTTGACGGTGCCTCGTTACATCCTCATGTTCCAATATTTAGGTGAACATTTCGCCCGCCGATGTGAGCACGCACTTCGAAGCCTACCGGGGCGCGGAGAACACCCGCTGTATACGAGTGCCACAGGGTATGCGGCGGGCCGTTTGCTTTTTGATGAATCCCGTACGTGGTCGACTTATGAAGGCGCCGCATGGAACGCAAAAATCCCCCGATAAGGGGGATTTCTCTAGGCGTTATTCCAACGCCGTCGGTAATAGGTCAATAGACTGGGCCAACGCCAAACCGGCCGCACCCAAAGCGACCGAGTCGGAAGGTGCAGTGGCTAGGCTCACCCGGCGGTTGGCCATGAGGGCCCGGGTTTCGATAATGGTGTGTACATGGGGCAGGATGAGCGGGGCGGCGTCCGCAATCGTCCCCCCCAGATAAACGGCGCTCGGATTCAAAACGTTTAAGAGGTTGACTAAACCGACGGCTAGCGGCTCGGCCAATGCTTGAAAGGATTCGAGATGAATGAGACTGCCAGATTTGGCCGCTTGGTGCACCACCTCGACGAAGTCTGGTGGCACTGGCCAGGAGACATTGACTCCGCGATTGCGTAAAATTCGGGCTAAGGCGCGTTCCGATGCGTACTGCTCCCAGCAGCCAATATTGCCACACGAGCAATCGTCGCCCGTGGGACTAATGCTATGATGGCCGGCTTCGCCTGCGATCCCTTCGGCTCCGCGGTACAACTGACCATTAATGATAATCCCGACGCCGAGGCCAATACCTGCGTTGATAAAGAGCTGGTGGGGGATGCGGGTGGTGAGGTATTGCCACCAAGCCCCACAGTTGGCGTCGTTGTCGATAAAGATGGGAAGTGTCTCGCGGCGAGCGACCGCTTCGGCAAGTGGCCAGTTCGTGATTCCTAAGTTGGGCAGATAGAGCGCGTGGCCCTGATGGTGGTTGACTAAGCCGGGAAGACCGACGCCAACACCCATGAGGCCGTGGGGACTGGGAGGACAGTGGCTTTTGGCCAACTGAATCTCTTCGACTATATATTCGGTCAGTTGCTCCGAACTTAATGGTTGAGATGTGACGTCAATGTCGCGGCGATGTTCGAAGACCGCGTGCCGTCCCGCATTGATGAGCACGGTGGTGAGGTGGGTAATCTGCACGTCTACACCAATCACAAAGCCGGTGTCCGCATTAAATTGCAGGAGGATGGGCTTTCGCCCGCCGCTCGAGGTGCCTTGGCCCAATTCCACAACAAATTGATCACTGATGAGTTCATCGATGAGAGAGGAAACGGTCGCGCGGTTTAATCCCGTTTGTCGGGAGATGTCGGCCCGCGATAGTGTTTTTTGTTGGTACACGAGCCCAAGCACCGTGCGCTTGTTGGCGTTTCGCATCACGGATGCATCAACTGTGGTGGACATTGTGATCATCCTCCAGCGATCCCCAGTTTAGCAATAAATGAAAAGGATTGCATACCGGACTTTATTAGTATAACATACATACGAAGTTGCGAAAGAGAATGACTTCACGCGAAAATTGCGAATCATTTGGTGCCTTGTGATTTGAGAGTTCAGTTTTCCTTAAGAGGGTCTCAGGAGGGAACGACGATGAATATTGGCAAGGTTTCCTTAACGGCCGCGGCAGCTTTGGGCATGGCAGCGGTCATCGCGGGTTGTGGATCGAGCCCGTCGACGAGCAATGCGGCAGGAAGCTCCAAGGCTCAGCCTTTGGTTATGGCGCCTGCGCCCTATGGTTCTTATACCGCGAATTTTAATCCCTTTTCGTCTTCGGCAAACCCCGGAACGGATGGCTTTATTTATGAACCCTTGTTCTACTTTAGCACCATCTCTAACAATCAATATGGGCTCTTGGGCAAGTCTTATACCTGGAGCAATGGCAACAAGACCTTGACGGTCCAGTTGCATAGCAACGTTAAATGGACAGATGGAACGGCCTTTAGTTCCAAAGATGTGGTTTACACCTTCGACTTATTGAAGGCCAACCCGGCTTTGGATACGTCAGGCGTATGGCAACACTTGACTTCGGTTTCGGCCAGCGGCCCCAACACCGTCGTGTTCAACTTCAAGACGGCGGACGTTCCGTTTGGGGTCTACGTTTTGGAGACGTACATTGTGCCACAGCATATTTGGTCGAAAATTTCGGACCCGGCGAAATACTTGAACTCCAAGCCGGTGGGCACCGGCCCTTACGAACTTTCGTCCTTCACCTCGCAGGACTACAAGTTTACACCCAATAAGAACTATTACTTGGGCAAGCCTCCGGTACCGGAAATTGAAATTCCCGCTTATGACAGCAACAACGCCTTGAACACGGCGTTGGCGTCGGGAAGCATCGGCTGGAGCGGTCAGTTTATTCCCGATATCAAGGGCGTGTACACCTCTAAGAGCCCCAACAACCACTATTTCTTTGCCCCTTATGAGTTGGTTGCTCTTTACCCCAACCTTAAGAACCCGCTCTTGAGCTTGCCGGTGCGCCAAGCCATCAACGTGGCGATAAACCGCACGCAGATGGGTACCAAGGGTGAATATGGCTACGAAAAGCCAGCCAGCCCCACGGGACTTGTTTTGCC
>JAKADJ010000097.1 GCA_021820645.1 Bacillota bacterium | reverse complement strand
GGGAGGGAGGCGATAGGGTTGCACTTTGATTTGACACCGGAAGAAGTCATGATTCGAGATGCCGTGCGCGACTTTGCTGAAGGAGTGGTGGCTCCCGGCGCGTCAAAACGCGATGAGACGGGTAGTGTGCCGTTTGAGATGATGCAGCAGATGGGAGCCTTGGGGTTTTTTGGGCTCCCATTTTCCGAAGAGTGGGGCGGGAGTGGCGCCAACACCATGAGCTATGCCTTGGCGGTCGAAGAAATTGGTCGAGTGGACGCGTCTTTGGGGCTCGGGTTTGCAGCGCATGTGTCGTTAGGTTGCTCGCCACTCTATTACTTTGGGTCAGACTCCCAAAAGCGTGAGTTCCTGGAAAACGCGATTAAAGGGGTTTACTTGGCGGCGTTTGGCCTCACTGAGCCGGAGGCGGGATCGGATGCCGGCGGCACCCAAACCCGGGCGGTGCATGAAGGTGATCAGTATCGATTGAACGGGACCAAGATCTTCATTACCAATGCCGGGCACGCAGGGTATATTGTGGCCACTGCGCGAACCGATCCCGCTTCGCGTAAGATTTCGTCCTTTATCGTGCCACGAGATAGCCTAGGAGTTAGTGTGCGCTGTGACTATAAGAAAATGGGGATGCGTTCCAGTGAAACCTGTGAAATTCACTTTGACGATGTTATCGTTCCCGAATCATACCGGTTAGGCGAAGAAAACAAGGGCTTTCATCAATTTCTGGACATCTTGGATGGAGGTCGGATTAGCATCGGAGCCCTCTCGGTCGGTGTAGCCCAGGCGTCACTAGAAGCTTCACTCGCCTATGCCAACCAACGTCGGCAATTTGGCAAGACGCTAAGCGAATTTCAAGCTATCCAATTCAAGTTGGCCGATATGGCGATGGAAGTGGAATTGGCTCGGACTATGGTACATAAGGCGGCTTGGCTGAAGGACCAACATCGGCCGTACGCAAAAGAGGCCGCGATGGCTAAGCTTTATGCATCGGAGGTCGCGATGCGGGCTTCGTCCGAAGCCGTGCAAATTCATGGAGGCGCCGGTTACATGCATGACTTCCCGGTGGAACGCTACATGCGAGACGCCAAACTTTTGGTCATTGGTGAAGGCACCTCGGAAATCCAACGCATGGTGATTGCACGCTATCTGCTTCAGGATCAAAATTCCTGATGCGGCCGACGCTCTGTCATGAAGCTATGGCCGAAGGATACCCCGAGTGGGAAGCGGCATCCGACCGTACGGGACTCTGGCCCAACGCAGTGGTTTCGCCATGTCCGTATGGCTGGGCGGATCGCTATGCGATTTGGCTTCAAGGGGGATCGATTCGATTAATGGACCGAGTGCCCTGGGACGACAAGTGCCCATCGGAACTAGCCTGGCGTAGTTCGGGCCGGGTACCGAATCCGGATGATGCGGCGCTTCAAATTGCGTTTGCCGGATGGGATTGGGTGTTTTCGCATCGTGCACTCTACCAGGCTACCGTGGCTGCTAAGGCCTGGCAGGTGGGCACCATTTATGGGATGCCGACTTGGGCGAGTTGGCTGAACGGATTTTCCGGCACGAAAAGTGGAGATTCGTTTTATCCTTGCGCTTCGCCCTTTTCGGGGCTATGGGCGGTAGCCAACGGTGTGGCTGTAATTGGGCTTCATCCCCTCATCGTGGGCCCTGTGATCCGCATGTACCAAGGCGCCTCGGAATGGGCTCCAGGCCTCGTCGGTGACCACGATGGGAGATTTCGAGGTGAGCAGTTGCCGGTGGGGATTCGGTGGGGATCGGGGGTAGAACCGGTCGTGGTGGAGGGTGGATGGTTTAGGCTGACCAGTCGATATGAGAATAGGAGGCTCTAGAAAATGACAAGTGTAGTGGCAAGTTTGGCCGGGGTAGTCTTCAAGGTGTTGGTAAGACCCGGCGACACAGTAGCGGTTGGGCAAGAAGTGGTTCGGTTAGAGTCGATGAAAATGGAAATCCCGATAGAATCAGAAGCAGGGGGTATTGTTCAGGAAGTGGTGGTCAAAGAAGGGGACTTTGTTAATGATGGGGACCCCTTGGTGATCCTGGTCGACGCATAACCGGACAATAAAGGAGGCTAGCGGGTGAATACAGAAGAATTACGGCAACATCGGAAGACGGCGGCTTCGGGCGGCCCGGAAAAATACCATCGTAAATTGGTGGACGATCACAAATTGTCGGTGCGACGTCGACTCGAATTGCTTTTAGATCCCGGTTATGTAGAAGACGGCCTCTTGGCCAATGCCCTCGATGGGGGGTTGCCGGCGGATGGGGTGGTGACCGTGACCGGAACCATTGGGGGCCGGACCGTGGTCGTGATGGCGAACGATCCGACCGTTAAAGCCGGTTCCTGGGGTTCGCGCACCGTCGAGAAGATCTTACGGATTCAAGAAAAGGCCATGGCACTCGAGTGCCCCATTTTTTATCTGGTGGATTCCGCCGGGGCCCGGATCACCGATCAGATTGAAATGTTCCCGGGTCGCCGCGGGGCGGGCGGAATTTTTTACAATGAGGTTAAACTTTCGGGTAAAGTGCCCCAAATCTGTCTCTTGTTTGGTCCATCTGCGGCGGGAGGCGCGTACATTCCCGCGTTTTGCGATTTGGTGGTGATGGTTGACCATAACGCCTCGATGTATCTCGGTTCGCCGCGGATGGCGGAGATGGTGATTGGCGAGAAGGTGAGTCTGGAAGAAATGGGCGGAGCTCGCATGCATTGTACCATCAGTGGTATTGGGGACTTGCTGGCGACCAATGAAGAAGAAGCCATTCGATTAGGTCTCCAGTATTTTCGGTACATGCCAAACAACTTCAGGATGCGGCCCTTGTCGGTACCGACGCGATTGGCGCCCGAGGTGACTTGGGATCGGATCATTCCGGAAAATCAAAACGTGCCGTTCGACATGCATCGCGTGATTTTGGCGCTGGTGGATGAAGATAGCTGGTTTCCGATTAAACCGCTATTTGCCCCGGAAATGATTGTGGGATTGGCCCATCTGGATGGCCAACCGATTGGCATCGTGGCCAATCAATCTAAGGTCAAGGGGGGAGTCCTATTTGGGGATTCGGCGGATAAAGCCGCGCGTTTTATCAATCTCTGCGATGCCTTTAACATCCCCTTATTGTTCTTGGCGGACGTGCCGGGATTTATGATCGGCACCAAAGTGGAGCGCGACGGCATCATTCGCCATGGGGCCAAATATATTGCCGCTGTGAGTGAGGCAACGGTGCCCAAAATTAGTGTGGTGGTCCGTAAAGCGTATGGCGCCGGTCTTTACGCCATGGCTGGCCCGGCTTTTGGGAGTGACGTCACCATAGCGTTACCGACCGCGCAAATTGCGGTGATGGGCCCTGAAGCCGCGGTGAACGCCGTCTACTACAACAAGATTCATGAATTAGAAGGCGACTCACGCCGGGCCTTTATCCAGGAAAAAGAGCGAGAATATCGCCAAGACATTGACCTATTGCGATTGGCCTCGGAATTGGTAGTGGATGAGGTGATCGAACCCGATCACTTGCGCGACGAGCTCATCCAGCGCTTTCGGCTTTACCGGGATAAGAGGCGGGAGTTTAGTGACCGACGCCATCCCGTGACTCCGGTCTAGAAACATTAAGGGTGTGCGAAGGAGGGACTTTTATGGACCACTGGCAGTATCCAGACTCGGTGTCGATCAAAGAAGTAGGGCCTCGTGATGGGCTACAGGCGGAGCCCCGCGTGATGGACACGGCGTATAAGATTCAACTGGTCGATCAACTGTCGGCAGCGGGATTGCCTCGCATTGAGGTGACGTCGTTTGTGAGTCCCGAGTGGTTGCCACAGATGGCAGACGCGCAAGCGGTAATGGAGGGAATTGCCCGTCGACCCGGCACCATCTATTCGGTCTTGGTACCCAATTTAAAGGGTGCCGAGCGCGCGCTCGCGTGCCATCCTGATGAAATCACACTGTTTTTGTCGGCGAGTCAGACGCACAACATGAAGAACGTGCATCGAACCATTGAGGATTCGTTGGACGGGTTTCACCGCATTATGGATCGGGTCGCGGGGACCGTTCACGTGTCTGCGGTGATTGTGACGGCCTTTGGGTGTCCCTATGAGGGAACGGTGCCAGAAGCCAATGTGCTGGACTTGGCGAAGGAACTCCGGAACTTAGGGATCACCGAAATGACCTTGGGGGATACCGTCGGAGTGGCGCACCCGCGTCAAGTTTTTGACTTGGTCCGAAGATTCATGACGGAATTACAAGATGTACAGCTCGGGCTTCACTTTCATGACAATCGCGGCACCGCGTTAGCCAATTTGGTGGCGGCGCTTACGGCCGGAGCTTCGCGTTTTGAGACCGCATTGGGAGGAATTGGGGGTTCGCCGTTCTCCCCGGGAGCCGGGGGCAATTTGGCCACGGATGACGCGGTATATCTCTTGGAATCGATGGGAGTACACACCGGGGTCGACCTCGAGCGCTTGATTGCCATTACGGGGGGCCTGGTGGATCGACTCGAACACCCCGTCCCTTCCCGCGTGTATCAAGCGGGAGGCCGGATGGTGCCGAAAGGGGTGCCCTCGTGAACATTGAGGTGGAGCGTCACGACGCAATCGTGCGACTGGCGATTAATCGGCCCCAGGTGCGTAACGCCTTGAACACGGAGACGATTCGGGAGTTGAATCAGGCGTTTTTGCAGTGGGGGCACGATCCTACGGTTCATGCCATCATTCTAACTGGGATTGGCGACAAGGCATTTTGTGCGGGGGCCGATCTTAGCGAAGTGCGGCAACTATCTTCCGTAGAGGCGGTCAGAAGTTATTTTGGTGGGATTGCCGAACTCATCCAAACCATGGCATCGATTCCTCCTTTAGTGATTGCCGCAGTGTTTGGCTATACCTTGGCGGGAGGGATGGGGTTAGCGGCCGGGGCGGACCTTTTGGTGGCAGCCTCAGACACCCAATTCGGCCTGCCAGAAATTAAGATTGGATTATTTCCGATGGTGGTCATGGCTCCCATTGTGCGGCTAATCGGGAAACGCCGTGCCTTGGAACTACTCATGAGTGGCCGTATGGTCGATGCTCCTACAATGGAACAATGGGGTTTTTGTAATCGGGTGGTGGCGCCGGATCAGGTGCAGCCACAAGCGCTGGATTTGGCGCGGGCCGTAACCTCGGGCAGTTCGACGATTGCTCGGCTCGGCAAAGAAGCGTTTCGCTGGTCTGAGGATCTCAGCTATGAGCAAGCCTTGCACTATTTACAAAACATGGTATCACTCGTCGCCCTTACGGAAGACTCGCGCGAGGGCGTTGCGGCGTTTTCGGAACGGCGTGCTCCGAACTGGAATCAACGATGAAAAGCCTGCACCCTAATGAGGGCACCAAGATGGAAAAGTTAGGACAATTCTTCGAGTAAATTGCTTGATCATAACTGAATTCTCGCGCAAGTCGTTGTAGAATAAAATGGAATCGATGAAAGGAGGGTTAAAATGGCCAACAATCAGAACGTGAATCCCCGAGACATTGAGGTCCATTGGCGGGAGGAGGATTATTACGAGCCTCCCGTGTCTTTTGTCCAACAGGCAAACCTGAAGGATCCCGAGGTGTTTCGGCGGTTTGATTTGGATCACTTCCCAGAGAGCTTTACCGAATACGCGAACCTTCTAGATTGGGACCGGACCTGGGACACCGTGCTAGACGCAGCAAATCCGCCGTTTTGGCGATGGTTTGTGGGAGGACGCCTGAATGCTTCATACAACTGTGTCGATCGCCATGTCTCCCGCCACCATAGCAAGGTGGCCTATTATTTTGTGGCCGAACGGGAGTCCGACCCCATTACTGCGGTGAGTTACCAGGAACTCTATTGGCGCGTCAATGAATTTGCGGCCTTATTACGGGATTTCGCCGGAGTGAAGAAAGGGGATCGGGTCACTATCCATATGCCGATGGTGGTGGATTTACCGGTGGCGATGCTGGCATGTGCTCGGCTCGGTGCCATCCATTCGGTGGTCTTCGGCGGTTTTAGTGGTCAAGCCTGTGCCGATCGGATTGTAGACTCGGAATCGTCTTTACTCATTACCATTGACGGGTATTACCGCAATGGGAAATGGCTCGACCACAAAGAAAAAGCCGATGTGGCGGTGACCAAAGCCGCCGAACAGGGTCAAAAAGTGGATCGGGTCTTGATTTTTGAACGAAATGCAGGAAGCTATGGCGGGGCACCCTTGGTCGAAGGCCGCGACGTCGTGGTGAACGAGGTCTTACCTCAATATCGGGGGGCTCGGATCGACCCCGAATCCATGCCGGCCGAAGATCCGTTGTTTCTCATGTATACGTCGGGATCCACCGGTAAACCCAAAGGGATCCAGCATGGGACGGGCGGGTATCTCTCTTATGCGGCGGCCACTTGCAAGAATATCTTGGACATCCAGCCTAACGACGTCTATTGGTGTATGGCGGACATTGGCTGGATTACTGGGCACTCGTACATCGTTTATGGTCCGTTGGCCCTTGGGGCCACCTCGGTTTTATATGAAGGGGGACCTACTTATCCCGATGCCGGACGTCCATGGCGCATCGCTGAGCGGCTCGGGGTGAACATCTTTCATACATCTCCGACGGCGATTCGCAGCCTACGTCAACATGGGGACGCCATTCCGAGGCAGTATGCCTACCATTTTAAACTCATGGTGACCGTAGGCGAACCCATCGAACCGGACGTGTGGCGGTGGTATTACAACGTGATTGGCAAGGGGGAAGCGGCCATTGTCGATACGTGGTGGCAAACCGAAACCGGAGGATTCATGTGCAGCACGGTGCCGGCACTCCAAGCGATGAAGCCCGGGAGCGCGGGGCCGGGAATTCCCGGGATTCATCCCGTGGTCTATGACGAGGATGGGAAAGAGGTGGAACCGGGGTCCGGCGAAGGCGGCAACATTTGCATCCGAAACCCGTGGCCCGGGATCGCCCAGACGATTTGGAAAGACCCCGATCGATTCGTGCGGACGTACTACGAGAAATACAACAAGAACCCCGAGAGTCGGGATTGGAGGGACTGGCCATACATGGCTGGCGACGGGGCGATGTTGGCGGCGGATGGGTACTTTCGTATCTTAGGGCGCATTGATGACGTCATTAATGTGGCAGGGCATCGCCTGGGGACCAAGGAACTCGAGTCTTCCGTTCTACAAGTCCCGGGAGTGGCCGAAGCTGCCGTGGTGGCGGCCTACGACGAAATTAAGGGAAGTATTCCCGAAATCTATGTATCGGTCCATGCTGGAGCCACGCCGGATAGTGGTCTTTCGCAAAAGATTGTGGATGCCATTGTGCGGGAAATTGGTCCCATCGCTCGCCCGCGCCATGTGTGGATTGTGCCCGACCTCCCAAAGACGCGATCCGGCAAGATTATGCGCCGGATTTTGGCCTCTATCTCCGACCACCGAGAAATTGGAGATGTGACCACGCTGTCCAACCCAGAAGTGGTCGAGGTGATTCATCAGCTGGTCGGATCCGAAAGCGGATCATAAAAATCAGATAATCGAAGAAAACCAAGGGGAGGGATACAATGTCAGCGAAACTGGGAAATGCGGCGCCGTTGGGTTTGGCGGGGTTTGCGTTTACAACCTGGATGCTTAGTATGATTAACGCGGGATGGTATGATTCTAAAAGTCTTGGAATAGTGATCGCCCTGGCCATGGCTTACGGAGGGACGGCACAGATGGTGGCCGCAGTCATGG
>JAKADJ010000096.1 GCA_021820645.1 Bacillota bacterium | reverse complement strand
CTCGGGTTTGGCCAAAAATGTAACCAGATTGGCAATATCTTCGGGAGTTCCGAGCCGCTTGACCGGTATCGACTGCAATAACTGTTGTTGACCTGCGGCGCCCATAGCTTCCCACTGTTTTTCGGTACTCGGATTGGAGCGCACAAATCCCGGAGCCACATTATTCACCGTAATACCATAAGGCCCGAGCTCATAGGCCATTTGGCGCGTGAGACCAATTTGCCCCGCCTTGCTGCTGGTGTAAGCTTGGATGCCGGTTAAACTATGACTACGACCGGCTCCGGACGAAATGTTAATGATGCGTCCATAACGTTGGGCCTTCATTAACGGTGCCACCGTTCGGATGCCGTAAAAGGCTCCATAAAGATTAATCTGGATGACCCGATCCCAGTCCTGGTCCGAGATCGCTTCCACCGGACGATGGGTCTGGCCGGCCACACCTCCTGCGTTGTTCACCAAGACATCCACTTGCAGCTCGGCTTCACGCATCGGTGCGAGCCACTGCAACCAACCGGATGCATCGGTCACGTCGAAGACCGCGCCATGAAAATCCCCACCCAGGTCCCGACAGAGCTTGTCGGTTACCCCAAGCTCCTCGTCGGACAAATCGGCTCCAAATACCCGGTATCCCACCTTTGCCAAGGACAGCGCGATCGCTTGTCCCAATCCGTGGCCAGCTCCGGTCACCAATGCACTATGCGATTCCATTTTTATCGCGCCCCTTCTTAACCAGACTTCAGGCTCAGGCTACCACCTCGTGATATTTTTTGGCTACCACAGAAAAGGTCATGTAGGTTACGAAGGGAATCACGGACCACCCGCCCAGGATCCACCGGAAATCTGGCAGGGTGAAATGGGGCACGATGGTCAGCACGACCAAAAGTAGCAACAAACTGATTAAACGTCCGGCATTGATCCAAGATTCTTTTGCTCCCGTAAAGCGTATCCGATCCGGTTCCCCCCGACTATGGCGACCAATGAGATTTAAGGCCGAGGATTCCAATGCCACTTTGTAAAACGGATACGCAATCGCTACCAGGATTCCAAGCCCAAATAGCGAGGCATAGTCAAGAGGCACTAGCACCATCCCCAGACCTAAAAAAGAAATCAGGGTGGCCACGCGCATGCCGAAAAGGCGGGAAGATTCCTGCGACCATCGCGCCAATCCCCAAAAAACCAGTCCTTCCAGCGCGGCCTGCATCGTAATGTAGAGCCCGAGCAAAACCGCGTTACGGGTCACAATATATAGCAGGAGATTAGGAATGAAAAAGAACATCCCGTCGCGCATTCCGAGCGCCCAAAAACTCCACAGCAATGCCCGCCAGGCCGGTGGATCCTCCGCTTTGTCTTGCTTGTTGTCGATGGCTACCGGCATGATGTGTTCGTGTTTTCGGCGTCCCATCAAGACCAGGACCAAACTGATCATGAGGCAGAGCAAGGAGATGGCAAAAATCGCGCGATACCCTTCTAAATTAGGTAGCGACACAATAATCCACCCGCTTAAGGGCGGGGCGATCAGCCCTAATATGGCCTCCAGGGTTCCCGTCCATCCGTTGTACCAGTCCGATTGCTCAGGCGCTACCCAATTTGACGCCAATACGAATAAAGCCAGCCAATAGAAGCTGGAGGCCAGTCCCTCGATGGCAGCCAAAAAGGATAAATAGTGGCGCGCTTGAGACTGAAGACCTAACAAAAGCGCCAAATATGCGATGTTGAGGAGAATTCCCGCCGCCATCAAAGAGGAGCTCCGAAAACGGGCGCGCACTTGCGTGGACAGGGCAAAAGATGTGGTCATCACGATGAACAAAATGGTGTAGAAAAGAATAATAGGCTTAATTCCTGAGCCAATGTCCCAAAACCAAGCACTCATAAAGCTAGACGCCATAAAACTTGCCAAGGTCCATGCGGATGAAATGAGAAAGAGTCGCGTTACCGGCTTCACCACAGTCCTCCTCTGCAGGCATCCCAGCACCCACGTCTTTAGCGTACCATTCTTCTTAGGTTCTTAGGACTCTCCCTAGCGTATCCCACCTGGTGCCCCCAAAATGCCACGTGGCCGCTCAGTCCCTCCCTCGATCGGGCCGCCCAAGACGAACTTTTTCAGGCGGTTAACGCTATCTATCGGATGGATTTCCGATCTGGACACCTCTCTTTGCCTACAACCGCGGTGCGTTTTTGGGCGGAGACGCGCCACGGCTCCCGAAAGGTTGTACGCGCCCGGCGGGTAGCGATGTCGGTTAAGGTTTGACCATGGCCATTTGGCGGACCAGTCGAACCGCCTTAAAACCATTGGCGTAGATAAAGTAGCGGGTTCCGTTGACATCATAGGTGGCCTCCGATGGACTATCCGAGCCCAAGGCGAAAGTAGCGCGACCGTGGGTGCCAGGGAGGGTCACGCCGCGCAGTGAAGAAGAAATCGAGGACGCCTGATCCGACAGTCCACGCGCCGATGTGCCCATAAACCCAATGATGTTGAACGTCCATCCGTCTTGACGCCAGGTGACCACCGGTCCCGCACTGGCATGACCGGGATAAAAAATGGCCGTGACCCCGGGGCCAATAATGTGTGGGGTCCCGGTCGCGGACGTCGTGGGATAAAAGGGCATAAAACGTTGGCGGGCGTGGAAGGCAGGAGTCCATGCCATGCCTTCAATGGTACCCAACAAGCCAGAATTGCCGAAGTCGATGCGCGAGGAGTTGGCAGGAAGAGCAGGCCCCGCGCCGATTGTCATCGTGTATGTGCCGTGGTGGACACTGTAACGGACATCCATGGGGCCATGATACGTGCCGCTTAGGATGTTTTGCGGAAGATAGACGGGCACATCCGAAGTGTGCGCCAAACGCCGTCCCACCGTTTCGCGTACGTCGTTATAACTACTGAAGAACGGGGGGAGCGCTGCCAGGGACGCAGCACTGGCACGGGCATTGATCCGGCCGCTTTCGAACACGTAGCGCGCCAATTCTGCTAAATATCCCATCCACTGTACATCCTGAGACGGGTAGACCGCCACCACCCGAAAATTGTGAGAGGGCCAATGATGAACGGTAGTCGGCATCGAAAACGTGCGGGGTTTCAAGAACAACACGCGCCCGGGATGGGCCGCATCGGGCCATCCGACGGCAAACAGTTGGCCAGGGGGAACGTTCAACACCGCCTTTGACGACGTGGATGCTACCATCGTTTTGGGTAATATTTGTGAAGAGGCCGGTTTTAGCCAATAGATACTGGTGGCCATTTGGGTCCATAGAGTGCCCGTTTGGGTCCCGATTTGGGTCTGTGGCTGATTCATGACGGCCACCATAGTAAAGCGCTTGGACGGCCAGTGATGAAGGGTAGTCGGGATATGAAAGGCCTTGGGCAATAAAAAGATGGTGCCACTCGGATTGGTGGCGTAGGCGCTATGCGGTCCAAGTATGTAGAGAACGTGCTGTTCTGCCCAAGCCTCCAGTTGAGTCGGAGCGGCATTGCGCACCACAACTAGAGAGGATGCGGGTTGACTCGACAGCGATGACGTTGGTGTCGACGATGACGGCGTTGCTGATGGACTAGCGATGGTGGTGCTGGTGGTTGCGGTGGTGGTGCTGGTTCCGGATGAGGATGAAATAACCGGTGTGGTCGATCCACATCCTGCCAATAACAGCATTGAGATGAGACTTAATGCCAGTCGGGTGGTGACGCGATACATCGAAAGGGCCTCCATGAGTGAATTCTACGATTTCTTCCCAGAGGCTTAACGAAACGCAGAAGTGCCAGGTTACACGCAGGCGATGGGGATACCAAAAGATTGCTTCGGAGTACGTGGACGACCGCTTGGCGATCTAAACTGGGATCCGACTGCAAAGTCATTCAAGAAGAGCCACAAGCAGCGCCAGCATGCCGATTCCGATGCCGTTCGCACGAAATATCCGTGACCACCAAAAGCGCGCCAGTAGGGGGTAGCTCCTCATCCACGTCATCACGTAACACCTCCGGGCCACGAATAGTCGTTCGCATGAATCTTCTTCGTGACCTTACCAGTAGATTCCTGCTTGACTGAACTAGCCATGCGGCAAAGAGGTCAAGGTTCGGATTTAGAGTCCACCGTTTGACGATCAGCGCTCCCATGCACTGCTTATGGCTCAAGATAATGAAATGCGCTCCCAGTGTAGCGGCCAGGAAAGACTGCCCGGCCATTAATGCCTGGATGGCCAGCATTGGTCCCATCCGACAATTTTTAGCCAGTGGCCTTGGCGGCATCCTGATTGCCACTGGCATTCTCCACACCTTTCTGGCCGGGGCTTTGGCCTTGCTCATCGCTGGCATCTGGATCGGGCCCTGGAACCGGTGGCCTCTGATCGGGAAATCCTCTACCAAGCCGGCACCGGCACTGGGAGAAGGGTTTCGGTTTGTGGTTCGCGATCCGGTCCTCTGCCGCATGACCCTATTCTCTGCGGCCTTTAATTTGGGCCTCAGCTTTTACATTGGAGAGTACCTGCTCTACCTACGAAACGTCCTGGCCCTTTCACCGCAACTTATTGGTCTGAGTCTTGGGTTGGGCACGATTGGCACACTGGCGGCTTTGTTATTGAGCCCGTGGGCACTTGGCAACAAACTGATAGAGACTATCATCATCGCGGCCATGCTGGTGGCCGCCGGTATCGGGGTCGCCGGCCTAGCCCACAATTGGCCCGCGTTCACGCTGGGGGCGGTCTTACTTGAAGCGGGTAGCGCTTCCATCACCCAAAGCCTAATTTTAGTCCGTCAACACGTAGTTCCTCTAGAGGTGATGGGATCGGTCTTTATCTATACGGTGCACACGGATATTTGGACGTCCTGTGCCCTGGTATCTCTGAGCGTTACGCTAGCGGTGCCTTATGCCCGATCCGCTCGTTCCTCCATTCTCCACGACCCTAAGGGGCCAATTTAGCAGGATGACGAGACCAGAATGCGTAACTGACAAACGCGACCAAAAATCCCACATAAAACGTGAGATCGGCTCCCCCCAGGGCGTGTGCCACGGGACCGGTATAGAGCGTTGAGCTCATGAAAGGAATCGACACCAAGAGTCCGATCAAGAAACTGCCGAGGGCCTGCCAGTTAATCGCCAAGGACGGAGCTCTATCTTGACCCAACCTCTTGCGCGACCAATAGAAGTCATAAAACATTACACCGAGCCACGGGGTCATCCAATATCCCAGCAACAATAGGAAGTTATCGTAGTACTGTTCAAATGAACCGGAAGCGGCCAAACTGAGTCCGAGTCCAATCAGCGCAGCAATGGCCGCAAGGCTCCATCGCGGTAGCCGAATATTGAGTGCCTGGGCAGCGAGTCCGTTGGAATAGAGGTTCAAGGCATCTGCAGCGGTGCCACCCAGGACAATGGCGATGACCGCCACCCCACCCAATCCACCCATGACCTGGTGTAGGGCAGAAATAGGGTTGGCGGCGGCGCCAGCGACAATCGCCACACCCGCTCCGACCAATTCTAACCAAAAGGACGCAATGAAGGATCCTAAGAAACTCCATACCAGAATCGGGGTCTTCGAAGTGGGCTTGGGCAGGTAGCGACTGTAATCTGAGGCATAGGGCCCCCAACTACCGACATACGACAATGCGGCGGCCACCACCAGGGCAAATAGAATCCAGGGATTGGTGTGCAATACCGGACGATATTGAGTTAAGACCGGACGTTGCCACAACACAATCGTGACGATCACGAATAATACGCCCAGCACCACCGACATCACGCGCTCGTAGGCATGAATCAGGTTGTGGCCAAACACCGCAATCAGTCCTTGCACGATGACCAAAAGCAATGCCGCTTGCCAGAAAGGCAGGCTTGGAATCAACACGCGAAGCCCAAAAGATCCTAAAATATTGTTGACGGAAAACCAGCCAATCGTGCTTAAGTAGTTGAGGAACGCTGGGACATAACCCCCCCATTGCCCGAACACCCTTCGGCTAATAATGAGTTGGGGCAGACCAAAATAGGGTCCCATGACCGCACATAAAGAGAGGGCGTAGGCGCCTAAGACATTGCCGACCAGGAGTGCCGCTATCGTCCAGGGCCACGACATGCCGAGCGCAATGGGGAAAAATCCTAACGCAAAGTCTGCAATCGTCAGATTGCTGCCGAGCCACAGCGTGAACTGGCTACGCGACTTGCCATGGCGCTCTGGATTTGGGATCGCTTCAATTCCATAAGGCTCTACCTGTAAGATGGCTTCACCATATTGGTTCGGCTCCATCCGGAGCAATTCTTGCCGATGATCGTCACTATGCATGCTTCATCCTCGATTCATTGTGTATACCACTGTATATACAATGAATCGAGATAAAAAACAACCCCGAATCCCAATTTTATCGGTGAGCCACGATCCCCTTTCCCTCTAAGGCGAGAATAGCTTGGTCTAGTTGCCTTAGATCTCGGTACGACACCGTGTGGAGATGGTCGCCCTGAGTTAGCGATGATAAAAGCGCCACGCGCCCTTCCGATATCTCTTGCATAAAATCCCTAACATCTTGTCGCGATCGCAGGCGCAAGGCTCCTTGGAGCTCCCCATAGATGGGGTGCTCAATCATCACGTTTTCGACCACGACCCCGTGATCGACCAACGTGTATAACTCGTCTGCGGTTTGCTCGGGAGCATGATGCACCGCGAGAACTGTTTGTTCCATGCCTTCCGGCGAACCACTTAAGTAGTATCCCCGAGGCGTCGACACAATGGGGGTGCCCCGTGCTTTAAGGAGCGCAATCTCGTGGACCACCACTTGCCGCGTAACCTGACATCTTGCGGCTAAATCTTCCCCCCGTATCGGATCTGCACTCTCACGTAATGCCTGCACAATATAGTCTTGCCGTTCTCGGCGTTCACGCAACTACAACCCCTCCTCACCAGATGGTAGCATCCTGGCCGTTATTGCGCGAGATATGGCAGGCCTTACCTGGAAAACGGGTGGGACTCCGCAACGAGAGTCCCACCCGTCTATCTAAGGCCCCGCCAGGTCGGCTAGGAGACGCCCGATTTAAACGTCATAATCCAGATCGACATTCCGACCATACCCGCCGCCATCAGGAGCACCATACCTAAGAAAATGACTTGCCAAGCCATCCCGCGACTTTCCCGAATGTGCATGAACACCCCAAGCTGTAAGGCGGCCTGCCCGACAGCCAGCGTCAAGATGACGCTTAATAGGGCTAACGGCGGCAACACATGATCCACGACCAGAATTAGCGCAGCAAATGTGAGGACCAGTGACCCAATGTATCCCCAAATTTGCACCCAGGGGAACTTCTCTTCTCCGAAATGAGGCCGCATAAATCGCAATGCTTCGCCTTCATCGTTTAACGCATCTTCGGCTTCCGGTCGAAACTCCAGTGCTTGCGACACCCAGATCCCTCCTCCCTAAACGATTTTCCCGTTGAGGTACACGAACGTAAAGATGAAAATCCACACAATATCAAGAAAGTGCCAATAGAGCGAGAAGGTGAAGAGTTTACGCGTCGTGACCGCTGTGAGTCCACGCCGTGCCACTTGGAAGAGGAGGGTCGCGGCCCAAATGATACCAAATGTGACGTGGGCTCCATGGGTACCCACCAAGATATAAAATCCTGACAAGAACGCGCTCTTATGCCAGGTCGCTCCAGCACTCACAAACGTCACAAAGTCGTGAATCTCGGCCGTGACGAATCCCGCACCCAGCAACAAAGTCAGAATGAGCCAAATCATGAGGGCACGCTT